>NZ_JCALCW010000049.1:0-27968 GCF_059812545.1 Mycobacterium sp. NGS50 | reverse complement strand
CCCGCCAACCCCACCCGCGAACTCCGCCCCGTCCCCGCAAAACCCAACGCACCCGCACCACGACCCGAGGCAGCAGCGCGTTCCTGGTCGAGATCAGGAACCGGCGCGTCGCTGTCCAGGTCCATGAACTCGTCGGCATAGTCCTTGACCGCGGCCCGTTGCCGACGCCGCTCCCGGGCCCGCTCCCGGCTGGAAACCCGAACGGCCGCGGCGGCGGCCGGGACCCGGGCCGCCGGGGCCTTGGCACCTTCACGGTCGGTGAGCGTCGGGCCGACTCCGGATGCCGGGAAGCCTCCCGGGACGATGTAGCCGAATGCGGCGGCGGTCGCCGCCGGGGCCGGTGCGCCCGCCGCGGTCGCGGCCGCACCACCGGAGGCACCCGCTGTCGCGGGTGCGCTGCCCGCGCCACCGAGTCCGACCGGCATCAGGTTGGACTGCTCAGCGCGCACCGAGGCCGGCGCCGGTTGCGGCGCTGCCGGCGAGTCCGCCGGTGTACCGTCCGCCGGTGCCAGCGCGGTGATCCCCAGCCCGAGGACCAGCGGTAGCACCAGCGCCGGCGAGGCCAGCAGCACCGACCAGAAGGTGGTTCCGAACGGGATGAAGAACGCCTCGTAGCCCAGGAAGAACAGCAGCGGGAAGTACGCCGAGGGGTTCGCGAGGATCTCGGCGAGCACCTGTTCGGGGTGCTGGAAGAGCTGCATGAGCTGGTTGAACAGCTGGGTGAAGAAGTCCGATCCCGGGGCGGCGTCGGCGGCGGGGGCACTGTCGGCCTTCACCACCGTCGGCGCCGCGGCGGTGCGGGGCGCCGACGCGAGTGCCGCACCGGAGACCGCGTGATAGCCGGTCATCGTGGTGGCAGCCTGAATCCACATCCGTACGTAGTCGGCTTCGTTCAGCGCGATCGGGATGGTGTTGATGCCAAAGAAGTTGGTCGCGCTGAGAACCGCATGAATGCTGTGGTTGAGCGCCAACTCCGGCAGGGTCGGCATAGCGGCCAACGCAGTGCTGTAGGCAGCGGCCGCGACCTCATGCTGCGCGGCGGTCCCGGCGCTGGCGGTGCTGGCCTGGGCCAGCCATGCCAGGTAGGGCGTGTGCGCGGCGACGTAGGTCTCCGCGCTCTCGCCCTGCCAGGCCCCGGATTGCACCGCACCCAGCACCCCGGTGAGTTCTTCTGCCACCGAGGCGTATTCGGCGCTCAACGCTACCCACGCGTTCGCAGCGGCCAGCAGCGCACCCGGACCCGGACCGCTACTCAACAACGCCGAATGCACCTCCGGCGGTGAAGCGATCCATACGGGACCCACGGGCGCGAACGGCACTGGTTACAGCCCGCCGCCGTAGGTTGCCGCGGCCGCGGCGTCGCCGACGGCGTAGCTGATGCCGGACTCGCCGACGCCGACCCCGGCGCGACCGAGTTCCTCGACTCCCTGCGCGGCCACGGCGGCGTGCTCACTGCCCTGGGCACTGAACCCCGCGGCGGTCTGCAGCGAGACCGGGTCGGCGGCCGGCGGAATCACCGCGGTGATCGCCGGCACGGCGGCGGCGTGCGCGGCGGCCAGCCGGGCGGTCAATCCCTCGACCGCGGCACTGGCCGCGGCCAGGCCTTCGGGAACCACACGTAACGTCATTGCGGATACTCCTTTTCTCTCAGCGCGCCAACCGCTGGTCGACGAGCGGATTGATCAGCTGGACGTAAGTCGCGGCGTCGCTGTCGCCCAACAGGACGGCCCGTCCGGCGGGCAGTCGGCTGAACCGTTGCCCGCGGATCTTGCCGCCGTCCTGCGGGTTGCCGGACAGCATCAGCGCCGTCGCCTGCAGGTCGTTGAACCGGCGCAGCAGCGTGTTGGTCATCAACGTATGTCCCGACCCGGACGCACGCGCGGTGACCACCACCCGCAACCCGAGGTCGCTGGCCTGGGCCAGCAATCCGATCAGGTTGGCCCACGGCCGTTGTCCCACATACGGACCGGACATGGCCGGCGTGTCGGGGATCGAGTCGACGTCGTCGATCAACAGATAGTGGGTGTGCCCCTCGAAGCTCCAGCCGGACAGCTCGGCCGCGGACAGACCCGCCTGCGGCCGGCGGCCCTCGATGATCGCCGACAGTCCCAACATCGCCGGGACGACCCGGTCGAGGTTGGCGGTGTACTCGTTGTCCGGGAACAGCGGCTCGTCGACCAGATGCAGTCGCCGATCCAGCACGGTGAACGCCACCTGATCCGGCTGGGCGTTGTCACGGATGGTGCGGATGATGTGGCGCAGCAGGGTGGTCTTGCCGGACTTGGCATCCCCGAACACCATCAGCAGCGGGTTCTCGGCGAAGTCGATCTCGACCGGCGCCAGATCCTCTTCGCGCTGCCCGATGACGATGCGCTCCGGGCCGGTGCACAGCGGGCCGACCGCGTCGGGCGCCAGCTCGCTCGGCAGCAGCCGCACCGGCGGTGCGCTGGTGCCGGGGTAGCGGGCATTGATCGCACCGATCTGCTCGGTTTGCGGTTCGGCGAACAGGAAGTGCTCGGCCGCCATGGTCAGGCCACGGCCCGGCTGGTCCGCGGGCACCGACTCGGCCGGGCGGTGCAGCGCACCCACCACCCGCACGTTGCTGTCCCGCGCGTCGGCCAGCCGCAGCTCCAGCCGAAGACCCAGCCCGTCGCGCATCGCCAGCGGCACCTCCAGCCAGTTGGGCGTGGTGATCACGACGTGGATCCCATAGGCCAGACCGACATTGACCAGCTCGGTGACCCGGGCCAGCAGCGGGTTGCGGGTGTTGAAGGTATCGGTGTTGTCGCGGCTGAACGCGTACAGGTTGTCGATGACCAGGAAGACCTCGCCGAAACCGTCGTCGAGCGCCGAGGCGCTGTCCCGGCGATCCCGGAACGCCTCGCGACGCTGCCGGGACAGCAACAGCTGCTCCAGCTCACCGAACGTCCGCCGGATCCGCTCGGGTTCCAGCGGAGAGGCGACGCTGCCCACATGGGCCAGGTCTTCCACCGCGCGCAGCTGACCGCCGCCGTAGTCCAGGCAGTAGAACGTCACCTCGCGCGGCGAGTGCAGGTTGGCCGCGGACATGATGAACGTCTGCAGCGCGGTCGTCTTGCCCGACTTGGGGCCACCGTGGATCAGCACGTTGCCGGCCGCGGAGCGCGCATCGAACACCAGCGGATCGCGGCGCATCTCGAAGGGCTTGTCGATCTCGCCCAGCGGCCAGCGCCCCTGCCCGGCGACCACGCCGGCCCGCGACAGCACCGCGGACAGCGGAATCGCGTCGTCCAGCGGCGGCAACCACAGTTGCGGTGCGCGCGGCCCGCAGTCAGCGAGTTGATCGCCGATGGTGGCGATCAACTTGCGCGGCGGACCGACCAACTCGTCCTCGTCGGCGTCGGTAGGCAAGGTGTCGTAGTCGCCTTCGACCCGCCCGGCGGTGAACAGCTTGGGCTCCGGAGCCGAATGCACCACGATCGCTTTGGCTTCCCGCGGAGGGTCGTAGATGCCGTCGACGTAGGTGCTGCGGAATTTGATCGGCGCGGCGCCGGGGGCCGGCACCAGAAAGCCCACGCCTTTGTGTTCCTTGCCGGACTCGATGTGATAGGCATCCTCGACCCCGATGATCTGCCGAGAAACACTGGGGCTGGCCACCTTCAACCCGATCCGGTAGGAGGTGTTCTTGTCGATGTCACGGATCTTTCCGACATCGAGCGTCTGGGACGCGAACAGGATGTGGATCCGGAATGAGCGGCCCTTGCGTGCGACGTAGTCGAACAACTCCGCGTACTCGGGGTGATCGGCCAGCATCAGGGTGAATTCGTCGGCGACGACGAACAGGGTCGGGATCGGCGGCAGGTCGTGTCCGGCAGCGACGGCGGCCTCGTATTCGGTCACCGAGTTGAATGCGCTGCCCTGAACCGTGCGGCCCGCCTCCCGCAGCAGCAGCTCGCGACGAGCCACCTCACCGCGCAGTGTGTCGGCGAAGCGATCGGCCAGCGACTTCTTTTCGGCCATGTTCGAGATCACCGCCACGACCTGCGGGAAGTTGCGGAAGATGTCGGCGCCGGCCTCACCCTTGAAGTCGGCATAGATCACGATCAGCCGGTCAGCGGAATGAGTGGTCAACAGCGACAACAGGATCGACATCAGCGTCTGCGACTTGCCGGCACCGGTCATACCGATCATCAGGCCGTGCGGGCCCATGCCGCCTTCGGCCTCATCCTTGAGGTCGAACATCAGCGGCTCACCGGTCGCGGTGACGCCGATCGGAACCCGCAGTTCGTCCTCGCGGCGCCGCGGCGACCACAGTGAGGACACATCGAGCTGGGTTGCATCGGGGATGCCGAGCAGCGTGGTGAAGGTGGCGCCACGGGTGGCTGCCGAGCGCAAGCCGGCGTGGGTCGGGTTCGAGTCCCATCGGGACAGCCGCCGGCCCAGGTGCCCGGCCTCCTCGATGCCGAGTTGGTCGGCCGTGTCGGCGTAGCGTTCCCAGCCCCCGCTCTGCCACCGGTCGATGGCGCCCCCGCTCACGCGCAGGATCGGCCGCTCCGGGTCGGAGTACTGCTCGCGGTTCGGCGCGGTGGTGGAGCGCTGGATGACGGTGACCCCGGCCCAGCCGGCCGACAAGGTCGAGACGTTGAGGTCGTAGTCCGGGTCGTCGACGACGATCACCAGGTGCCGAAGGGCATCGGCGGGCTCGCCGGTGAAGTCGGGCCGGTCCGCCAGGGCCGGACCCAGCAGGGCTGCCAGCGCGTCCAGGTTGGGCGCCAGGTAGCGGGCCGGGCCCACCCCGTCGAGTTGGCCCGGAATGTCGACGTGCGGCAGCCATTTCAGCCACGACCACTGCGGGCTCTCGAGTTCGGGGGCGGCCAGCGCCACGCCGAGCATCGTCGGGTCATGCCAGATGACCGCCTGCGCGATCCAGGCGCGGATCGCGGCGCGGACCTCGTCGGCCTCACCGAGCACGGTGATCCGGGATACCCGGGCCAGGTTCACTCCGATCGGCACGTCGTGCACGGTGCGCTGGGTGTCGAGCAAACCGCGTAATGTGCTGTGCGACACCGGCTCCAGGTCCACCTCGTCGGCGGTGTCCTTGACCCGCAGGGTGGTCGCCAACGGTACCGAGTGCCGACCGGTGCGCACCACCAGGAAGTCGTCGTCGCGGGGGTCGCGCTCCCATTGCCGACGTGAACCGGGGACGCAGGCCAGCTGGTCGGGGTCCGGATGCGACCACTGCGCGGCATCCCGCTGCTGGGCGGCGGTGGTTCGGATGTTGTCGCGGACCACCGACAGGTAACGCAGATAGTCGGCGCGCTCGGCGTCGACTTCCTCGGTGCGCATCTTGTTATCGGTGCCGCGGTACAGAGCGGTGGCCGCCAACAGCAGCACGAACGGGAAGAACAGGGTCTGCGGGGAGATGATCCGGATACCGGTGGCCACCAGCGCCACGATCATCCCGACGATCAGCACCACGATCACCACGGGCAGCGCCCGCCGCAGCATCGACGGCGGAATCACCCGCGGCAACTCCGGCGGCGGCTCGATGGTGATGGTGCCCTCGCGGATCCGCGGCCGCGGCAGCCGGCGGTGCGTCTCGAAGATCAGCCGGCTCATCGGGCGGCCTCCTGCTCGGTTGCGACCCGGTGGGCGGGCCGGTTGTCGGGGGACACCCAGTCGCGAGCGACCAGGGCATCGTCGCGCGAGAGCGCGGGACCCGGCGCGAACAGGGACAGCACCGACCAGGGGACGGGTACGGCGGGCGCGGTCAGACCCAGCGCCTCAACGGCTTTGGAGTGCTCGGTGCCGTCGATGCCGTAGCGCACCCCGGTGTCGGAAATCCAGAACAACGAGCCGGCGGGCTGGGCAGCGGGCCCCTGCCCGACGGTTTGGGCGAAGTAGCCGCTGCCGGGCGTCAAGGCGACCCGGGTCGCCGTGCCGTCCGCGCCGGCGGCGACCAGATCGACGGTGCGCGCCTTGTCGGCCATCGGCAGCACCGACCCGGACAGCAGCGTCAGGGCACTGGTGGACGCACCACTGGACTGGCTCCAGTGCGCGCACATCACCGGGTCACTGACGGCGTCGACCAGGGTGACCGGCTTCTCCGGGTAGCGCGTGGTGTCCAGCATCCGCGACACCGGCAGCTTGGCGACCTGGTCGGCGCCCAGCGACGGCGGCTCGTCCATCCCATAGGAGTTGGCGTTGCGCAACACCGCCGCCAGCACCGGTGAGATCGGCTGCAGCCCATCGGGCAGCACCGCGTAGTACTGCCGGGTGCCGTTGTCGGCGGCGCCGTCGGCGCTGCTGATGGCGTGCGTGACCAGCACCGCCCCGGCGACCGCGGAGGCGGGCAGGGCCAACTTCGTCGGGCTGCCGGCATCGGGGATGTCCGGTACCGCAAGCGGCGGCGCCTCCGGGATCGCGTTGAACAGCCCGGACGCGATCGGCCGCGGGGTGACCGCGTCGGCGTCGATGCCCAGTGCTCCGGTGACGGCCCGATCCTTGAGATCGATGCGGCTGCGTCGTCCGTTCCACACCAGCCAGGTGCTGGAACCGTTGTCCACCAGCACCGCCCGCCCGGCGGCAAGTGCGTCGGCCCGGGCACCACCGCTCTGCAGCGGGCCCGCGATCACGCTGACCCCGGTGGCCGGACCGGACACCCCGTCGCAGACGGTCCAGTCCGCGTCACGGGCCGCTGATTGCACCATGCGTTCCGGCGCTCCGGGAATTCCGACCATGCTGCCGCGCGGGAACTGGTCCAGGGCAGAGCTTTTCACCATTGTCGGGTTGACCGGGCGTCCGGCGATGAGCCGGGCAGAGGTCAGGTTGAGCACCGGGTGCAGTTCTTCGCCGAGCCGCACATACAGCGCCGACGTGGTGCGGTCGGCGAGCACGGTGTCGTTGCCGACCGTGCCGTTGGGCCGGATCAGCGACAGCACGAAGCAGCCGGCGACCCCGGTAACCAGCAGAATCACGCCCATCAGCACCGAACGAGACTGGCTGCGCAGCGGGTCGACCAGCATCCGGGTGTCGTGCAGGGCGACGCCCGAGGCGATCCGGCGCATCACGAACCGCCAACCCGACACCTGGTGTCGGGTGACGAAGCCGCGCCGGTAGGCCACCTGGTCGGGGTTGTTGTTGACCGGGGTGCGCGACGCGAAGGACCGGCGTTCGCCGTCCGCGGGGTCCGGCTGTGCGCCGCTCATGCCGACACCGACAGGCCCAGGCCGCGCAGCAGCGGCGTGACCGAATGACCGACATCGGTCGCGGTAATGGTCATCAGATCCTCATCGGTGAACGTATTGGTGCCCGCCGCATCCGAGTGGTCGAGCCGGAACTCGCGTTCCTCCTCGGAGCGTTCCACCAGGTTTCGGACGAACCGGCCGTTGCCGGCGATGTCGAGACTGCGCCGGTTGATCCCGTTGGCGTCGGGCATCGACGACTCGGCCAGGTTGGAGAACAACGCCTCCAGGTTGCTCAGCGCGGTCTGCTCGAAAACGCTGTCTCGGTGCTGGGCCATCACGTTGGCGATCTCGACGAGTTCGCCAGGTGTGTAGGACGGGAAGTCGATGCTGCGGGTGAACCGGGACCGCAGGCCCTCGTTGGTGTCCAGGAATCGGTCCAGATCGGCGCGATAACCGGCGATGATGACCACCAGACGATCGCGGTCGTTTTCCATCCGGGCCAGCAGGGTGTCGATCGCCACCAGGCCGAAGTCATTCTTGGCGCCGGTCGCCACCAGGGCGTACGCCTCGTCGAGGAACAGCACGCCGTCGAGCGCGCTGTCGATGATGGCGTTGGTTTTGGCCTCGGTTTCACCGATGTGCTGACCGATCAGATCGGCACGGTGCACCTCTTTGACGTTCTCCTTTTTCAGCAGGCCCAGACCGCAGTAGATCTTCGCGACGACGCGCGCGATCGTGGTCTTACCGGTTCCGGGCGGACCCGCGAACACCAGATGGTGGGTGCGCTGGGCGACCGTCAACCCGTGTTGTTGGCGCCGAATGGCCATCGCCACCGAGCTTTTCAGGCGTTGCACCTGGTTCTTGACCTCGTCGAGACCGATGAACTCGCCGAGTTCGCGTTCGGCCTCCAGCAGCAGCGCCGCCTTGCGTTCATGCGCACCCGGGTCGACGAAATCGCCCTCGGTGGGCTCGGTGTCGACGTCCCACGGGTCGGTCCGGGCCTCGATGCGGTCCGCGGTGGTGGTGACGATGCCGAAGCTGTGGTCCAGCAGCGCATGCTGGATCTGCTCATTCTCCGGGTTGGCCGCGTACAGGTCCTGCAGCACCTCGGCGGCGGACTCCTCGTCGTCCTGGGCGCGCAGCACCAACCCCTTGGCCAGTGCCCCATCCACGGCGGCCACCGCGATCGGGCCGTCCGGCTCTTCCAAATAGGACAACGCGGGTGCGTACATCCCCAGCCGGGCCAGCGCGATCCCCAGCGTGATCTTGGCGGCGTGGGCGAACATCTCGTCGAGAGCCGGGTCGTTGACGATCGGGGTGAGCTGCTTGACCACGTCCGACCAACGCGCGGCACGGTAGTGAATCGCGGCCGCCACCCAGCGGGCGTCGGTGAAGCTCGGCCGGCGCTCGGCGATCTCGGCGACGATGTCGTGCGCAGCCGCGAACTGGTCGGGCGACCCGGTGTCGGCCAGCGCCGCGGCGTAGGCGAGCTGGAAGTCGTCCGGGTCGGTTGCCCGGAATTGCAGGTACAGCCCGGTGTCGTAGCGGAAGCCCAGCGCGCCGCGCCGCAGATCGAGCTGGCGCTGCAACGTACCCGCGGTCGGCGCGGTCCGCGCCGCGGACTCCAGCACCCGCATCGAGGTGTCGCCGGCGGCGGCCAGCCCGACCCAGGCATCGCACTGGTCATGGGCGACCCGGGTCAGGGCGGCGAACCCGGTGCGCGCGGCGGCCAGATCCGCGGGGCGTTGCCGGTCGTGAACCGCAATGCCCAGCGCCCGGCAGCAGGTCGCGAAGCGGCTGACGATGTCGCTGTCCACCCGGCGGCCGCCGGTGCGGGTCACCAGCATGCTGACGTCCCCGTTGTCCATGCTCGGGCGGCCCCCTTGTAGCTCATGTTTCCCATGCCAACTCGGCTGAAGTTAGCATTGCATAAGCTAACTGTCGAGGCGTCCGTGGGTTCCCGACGGTGGTCGCTACCGGCGACCCTGTTGATCCTCACCTGCGGAGCGTATACCCGTCGCATCACCGCAGTTGAGCGTATCCACGGCACGGCGACACCTCTCGCTAATGAAAATCATTGTCAACAAGACCTCTGGGACAGTACTCCAGAGCTCGGCGGACGACAACGCCTCCCAACGAAGGTGTGACGCGCACCGCACGATTGGACCTGCGAACTGTCCCTAGTTGGTCGCATCGGGCGGCATTCGAGTTCCCACAGGCCCACCGGCAGACCAATCGCCTGCCTCCGTTGCTAACGTCGCCAGCAGACACAACGGAGGTGTTTATGACCGGGCAGATCCCACTGGTCGACTATCTGGTCCTCGATGACGGCCCGCCCCACCTGGTCGCACAGCAATGCACCGGTTGTGGCGCCCGGTTCTTCGACCGCCGCAACGCCTGCGCCGGCTGTTTCGCCACCGACTTCAGCAGCGTCGCGATCGCGACCGAGGGCACGGTGCGCGCGTTCACCATCGTCGCGTTCGCCGCGCCCGGCGTGCCCGTCCCCTTCGTCGCCTCGGTGATCGACTGCGACGGCACGCAGGTGCGCGCCAACCTCATCAACGTCACGCCGGACGCTGAACACATCCGCGACGGGATGAAGGTACGGCTGGCCACCTATCCGATCGGTACCGACACCGAGGGCACCGAGGCCATCGGCTTCGGCTTCGAACCCATCCCCTGACTTATCCCTGCCATACATAAGGAGCAGCGACGATGAGCGCCAGCGACGAGATCTGGATCCTCGGGATTGCGATGACCCCGTTCGGCAAGCACGCCGATCGGGACACCGTGGACCTGGCCACCGAGGCAGCGCTCGGTGCGCTGGCCGACGCCGGCCTGACCATGTCGGACATCGGGGTGCTGGCCGCCGGCAACCTGATGGCCGCCAATGCCGGGATCGGTCAGCAGTTGCAGAAGCAGATCGGCCAAACCGGCATCCCGGTCTACAACGTCGCCAACGCCTGTGCCACCGGCGCCACCGCCCTGCGGACCGCCATCATGGCGGTCAAGGCCGGTGAGGCCACCTACGGCATGGCGGTGGGCGTGGAGAAGCTGTCCGGCGCCGGGCTGCTGGGCGCCGGGGGCGGGAAGAAGAAAGACGCCGACGTGTGGCAGCCGGCAGGTCGCTACGGTGCCGTCGCCCCGATCGACGGCCGGATCGGCACCGAGGCGATGCCGGGTGTCTTCGCCCAGATCGGTACCGAGTACGGACACAAGTACGGCGGCACCAGCTTCGAACTGTTCGCCAAGATCAGCGAGAAGAACCATGCCCATTCGACGCTGAACCCGCTGGCCGCCTACCAGAAGCGCTTCACCCTCGAGCAGATCATGAACGACGTCATGATCGCCTACCCCAATACCCGCCCGATGTGCTCGGCCAACTGCGACGGCGCCGCCGCAGCGATCGTCTGCAACGGCCAGACGCTGAAATCACTGTCGCTAGAACAACAGCGGCGTGCGGTGAAGGTCGCCGCCTCGGTGCTGACCACCGACCCCTACGAAGCGGGCTGCCAGGTCCTGCCGAACGTCAACACGCTCACCCACAATGCCGCGGCGACCGCGTATGAGCAGGCCGGCATCGGCCCCGCCGATCTGGACCTGGTCGAACTGCACGACTGCTTCGCCACCGCCGAGCTGGTGCACTACGACAACCTGATGCTGTGCGAGGAAGGTGGCGCGGCCGACTTCTTCAATTCCGGCGCGACCTGGCGCGACGGCTCGACTCCGGTGAACGTCTCCGGCGGCCTGCAGTCCAAAGGCCACCCGATCGCGGCCACCGGCATCGCCAACATCTGGGAGGTCTGCCACCACCTGCGCGGTGAGGCCGGTGACCGCCAGATCGAGAACGCCAGAGTCGGTCTGGCCCACGTGATCGGCCTGGGCTCGGCCTGCGGCGTGCACATCCTGGAGCGCTCGGCGGTCTGAGGCACCCGGCCCGCGGTCAGCCCTTTACGGCGCGGACCAGGGTGTTGCGGGCGACCATCGGTCCGGCGGGGATATCCATACCGGGAACGGGTCGCCCGACGCTGCGCAGGTAGTCGGCCAACGGCGTCGGGACCGCCGTCCAGCCCCGCGAGCCGAACCACTGGTCGGCCGGGGCGGTCTGCTCGTTGTAGATCAGCTGGTGGAAGTTCAGCTGCTCGTCCTCGGAGTTGCGTTCTTCCTCGACCGCGGCGGCGTGCAGGTCCGCGTCCAGCGGGGCACCGTCCTCGATGCCGACATGGCTGCCGGGGCAGGCCAGCGAGTCGATGCCGCTGAACAGGTCGTGCTGGGCGGTGGCCGGCAGGTAGATCAGCAGGCCCTCGGCGATCCAGGCGGATGGCTGTGCCGGGTCGAATCCACGGTCACGCAGGGCGGCCGGCCAATCGTCGCGCAGGTCGACGGCGATCTCGCGCCGCTCGGCGCGCGGCTCAGCACGGTGCTCGGCCAGTACCTCGTGCTTGAACTCGAGGACTTGCGGCTGGTCCAGTTCGAAGATGGTGGTGCCGTCCGGCCACGACAGCCGGTAGGCCCGGGAGTCCAGGCCGGCCGCGAGGATGACCACCTGGCGCACCCCCGCGTCGGCGGCGCGGCGGAAGTAGTCGTCGAAGTAGCGGGTGCGGGCGCCCTGGAAGTTGACGAAGTGCTCGCCCCACTCGCTGTTCTTCAGCCGATGGTCGGGGCACTGACCGTCGAGCACACCGGCCCAATCGCCGCCCACGGTGCGGCAGAAGATCTCCGCGTACGGGTCGACGGCCAGCGGATCGGGCTTCTGCGCCTCCAGTGCTCGAGCGGCGGCGACCAACAGCGCCGTCGAACCGACGCTGGTGGTGATGTCCCAGGTGTCGTTATCACTACGCACACCACCGACAGTACGCGCGGCCCTGCCTCACCGAGATCGACGGCAGCGCGGTGCCCGCTCGACTATTCCCGCGCCCGTGTCGATCTCGGCGAACCAGAAGTCAGGGCATCAGCCCCACTTGGCGGCTTCGGCGGCGTCGCGGGCATGCATGGCCAACGTGTTGGACTCATGCGTACCAGCCATCGCCGCATACGCCCGCACCAACTCCACCATCGCCTGATTCCACTGCGCCTGCCACGCCTGATACGTCATCCCCGTATCCCCCTGCCACGCCGACGACAACGCCGCCTGCTCAGCAGAAATATCAGCACCCACAGCCTGCAACGTCCCCGCATACCCAGACATATCCCCGGCATGCGCCAACATCGCCGGGTAGTTGTACATAATCTGCGACATCACCAAACTCCTTACCTACACGCCCGGCGTGTAACTCGACGCCGCAGCCGCATCCGCAGCCACATACGTACCCCCAGCATCACCCAGATTCGCCTGCGCAATATCCAGCAACGCATTCACCTTCGCCGCCACCGCAACAAACCGCGCATGCGCACCCTGAAACGCCGCCGACGACTCACCCATATGAAACGCCTGCGCCGCCAACGCCGACTGCTCCGCCTGACCCATCGTCGAGCGCATCAACGCCGCCTTGGCACCAAACGCCGACTCCGACGCCACCAACTGCGGAATATGAGCATCCAACAAACTCATCGCCTACACCTTCCTCCCAAACCAATCACCAATCACACACACACCAACCTCAGTTCCCGACCCGCTCCTCCCCCTCCCACGAATCCGGCACCAACGGCACCCGCGGAGCACCACCAAACCCATCACCCGCCAACACCGCCAACCCACCCGCCAACCCCACCCGCGAACTCCGCCCCGTCCCCGCAAAACCCAACGCACCCACACCACGACCCGACGCGGTGGGCGTGACCTCGCCGTCGGTGTCGAGGTACTCGTAGCGGTAGCCGGGGTCGGTTTGCCCGGATCGGCGACGCCGGTGCTGCGATGCCGCGGCGGGTCTCGGCTCGTCGGCCACCACCGCCGCGGCGACCGGCAGTCTGGGCCCCGGCGCCTTGGCCCCGGCACCGGTCGGCGACGGGAGCCCGGTACCGATCCAGCCGACCAGGTAGCCGAACGCATTGCCCTCGAGCCCGGTCAACGGCGGCAGGGCTGGCGGCGGTCCGGCCGGTGCGGCCGGCGGTGTCGATGCCGCGGTGGCCGGCGCGGCGGGTGCTGACGCCGAGACGGCGGCGGATCCACCCGTCGTCGCGACACCGGACGCGGGCGGCGGCACGGTGGCCGGTGTCGGCGCAGCGGGCAATGGCGCCGGAACGCCGGCCAACCCGGCCAGTCCGGCCAACCCGGACAGCCCCGCGGCACCGGCCAGCGGAGCGACGCTGCCCAGGCCGGCGACCGCCAGGTTCAGCCCCGTCGACAGCAGCAGCGGCGACAGCTGGACCAGGAACCGAAGTGTCCGCAGCGTCCAGTTCACCACCCGATACGTCTGCCAGGCGATGAAATAGGTAGTCAGTTCATAGAATTGGGCGGGTGTCAGGGGGCCCTGGAAGTTCTGTTGCAGCCAGGCCAGGGCCTTCTCGTTGCCGTTGATGAAGTTGGACAGGTTCTGCAGGTACTCCGCCGGCGTCCAGTTGCCCTGGCCCTGCCCGGGCTGAGTTTGACCATCGGGGCCGAAGATCATCTGCCAGATCTCCGCGGGAGTGGGCAACTCGAACGACCCACCGCCGCCGCCCCCTCCACCACCGCCACCACCGCCGCCACCCGCGGCGGCGGCCGACGCGGCGGTGGCCTCATAGGTGCTCATCGTGGTGGCGGCCTGGGTCCACATCCGCGCGTAGTCGGCCTCGTTGATCGCGATCGGGATCGTGTTGACGCCGAAGAAGTTGGTCGCCGCCAGCACCCCGTGGACGAGGTGGTTGGCGGCCAGTTCGGGCAGTGTCGGCATCGCGGCCAGCGCGGCGGTGTAGGCGCCGGCGGTGACTTCGTGCTGTACGGCGGCCCGAGCGCTGACCGCACCGGCCAGCGCCAGCCACGCCAGATACGGCATGTGGGCCGCGACATACTGTCCCGCGGTCGGCCCTTCCCAGCTCTGTTGGGCGCCGGCCAGCAGCGCGGTCAACTCGCTGGCCGCCGTCTCGTATTCGGTGCTCAATGACGTCCAGGTCGCGGCGGCGGCCAGCAGCGGACCCGGCCCGGGACCCGCGCTCAGCAGCGTCGAGTGCACCTCCGGCGGGAACGCCAGCCAGACCGGCTGAGTCATCAGGTCAACGGGGCATACGCCGCGGCCGCGGCCGCGTCGCCGGCCGCGTAGCTGGCGCCGGCGGCACCCACCCCGATTCCGGCCCGGCCCAACACTTCAACTCCCTGCGCCGCCGCTGCCGCGTGCTGGCCGCCCCGCACACTGAATTCCGCAGCGGATTGCACCGATACCGGGTCCGCCGCGGGCGGAACCACCGCGGTGATGGCCGGTGCGGCGGCGGCGTGCGCGGCCGCCAGTCGTGCGGTGATCGCCTCGACGGCGGCACTGGTGGCGGCAAGTCCTTCGGGTACCACTCGCAGCGTCATGACCGATCTTCCCTTCTTGCCGCACCCGCCCGCGCACCCCCGCGGTTTTGGGCGCAGTTCCTGGCGACTCTACTCCGACCCAGGGAATCATATGACCCGCATCTGAGTAATTCTCTGCTGATTTGGTCATGATTTGCCGAATGCTGACTGGTATGTTCACCGCTGCTGCGGTCGGCCCTTCAGTGCTTTTTGACCACCGATCGCGGCGCGGTGCGCCAGCTGCGCGAGCCGTCAGGCTGCCGCCGGGGCGGGTCCAGCAGCAGCACCGTGCGGCCGTCGAGCAGCACGGGCCGCACCCAGTCGCCCAGCTCGATCATCTCGTCGGGCTCCGGTCGCCGAGCGGCGCTGTCATGGCCGGCGCGGGCGTCGTCGATGGGTACTAATGCGCGCAGCTGGTCCAGGGTGGCCTGATGGGGCAGGTCCTCGAGGCCGGGGATGGTGATGAACAGACCGTCGTTGCCGGACAGGTGCAGCCCGACCCCGGCCAACGCACCCAACACACCGCCCTGGGTCCCGCCGTGGCCGGACAGGTGCACACCGACCTGTGCCGCGAGCTGCCGTGCCGCGTCGGGATCCAACACCTCGCGTTTGGCCCGCCGGCCGAACTCCACCAATTGCGTCGCCGCGCCGTCGAGCCGATCCGGCACCGCCACCACCAGCCCGGGGTCGGCCTCCGGCGGGCAGACCCGTTCCAGGAACCGGCCGGCCAGCGCGATGACCTGATCGCGCACCGCTTCCGGGTCGCCGGCGGGACTCTGCCAGGCCAGACAGGCACTGGAGTTGTGCGACGTGTAGGGGATGCGGTCGTCGACCAGTAGCTGGTGGCGGGTGGCCCCGGCCGATGTGCCCAGCCCGGCGGCCGCCAACTCGACCAACAGCGCACGGGCACGCCGGCCGGTTCCCGGACTCCACAAGTCATCGGTGTCATCGATGCCGATCAGCAGATCGGCACCACCGGTCACGGGTTGACCACCAGCGCAGTGACATCGCGAACCCATCGTCCGCGCTCGAGGTTGGTGCCGGCCAGCTTGACCGTGCTGCGCTTGGTCACGCTCACGATCACCTGGTCGGTCAGCTCCGCGGCGGTCAGGGTCTGAGCCGGGTCACGTCCCTCTACCCGAACGCTGCGCACGCCGCTGGCCCCTGCGGCGTCGAGAACCGAACGCACCGTCGGACCGTGCTGCACCTTCTCGCCGTGCGACTGCGGCGTCGCGATGTCCACCTGCGGCAGGCTGTCGAGGCGCGCCGGGGTGAAGCTGGCCAGCACCTGGTCGTTGTACCGGACGACGAAGGAGGCACCATCGTTGCCGGTTTGCGGGTGACTGCAGCCGCCGAGCAGCAGGGCGGCGAAGGCGAGCACCATCAGGCGTCCAGCAAACGAGCGCATCAGTGGATGCTATGGGGCGCATAGGCGGAAGCTCAACCAGCGGAGCTTCCGCACTTGAGGTTGTGCAGATGCGCCCGACCGGCCTACCGTGTGGCCGTGACTGTGCTGCAATCGACGAGGCCCGCAGCGACCGGTTGGCTATTCGCCCGCGAGGTGGCGTTCCCGGTGCTGGCGGTCGTGCTGACCGTCGTCTACGCCGACGTCCGCAGTCCGATCGGGCTGCCCGGGCACCGCGGGTTGATCTGGTTGACCTTGCTGGTCGCGGTGACGCTGACCAGCCGCCGACACGCGACGGTACTCGCGGTGGGTGCGGCCGCGACGGTGGCGACGATGGCCCAGCAGGTGATGCCCGGCCCCCTTTACTGCACCCGCTACCTGGCTGCAGCGGTGTTGCTGTGTGCGGTGGCCGCCATGGCTCGCCAACAGCGGTGGGCCATTGCGATCGCGGCCGCCCCCATTCACCTGGTCGGCGTGCTCGGCGGACACCACGGGACCCTTGCATCGGTCGCGCTCAGCGAGAAAGCTCTCTTCCATCTGGGTTTCGGATTGGTGGCCGGGCTGCTGGGCTGGGCCATCGCATCCGGGATGGATCGCCTGTCGCCGACCAACGCACCCGGATTCGGTAGTGAAGGAGGCAGCGTTGAGCGACCATGAGGTCAAGATGATCGTCTTGTCCACCGACGACCTGGACGAGTCGATCCGGTTCTACAGCGAAACCCTGGGCATGGCCCTGAAGTTTCGCGACGGCGCCCACTTCGCCGCGCTCGACGGCGGCCCGATCACCCTGGCCCTGGCGACGGCGGTGGACCATCCCATTCCCGGTCAGGTTGTGGTCGGGATCAAGACCGCCGATGTCGACGCCGCGGCGAAGGCCGTCGAGGCCAGCGGCGGCGGCATCGTGAAGGGCCCGTACGACGACGCGCACGAGCGCCGCGCGGTGGTCTACGACAACAAGGGCAACGGCGTGGTGTTCTACAGCCCGTTGGCGCGCTGACACAACCGCCTGGGCGGCGCCCGCTGCGGAAGACCCGGTGAATCACCGGATTTCAGCTGAATGCGGGGTCGGCACGGAACATGCCGGATGAAATCTGTGGGACGGCGTCGGCGCGTTGCGACTGCAGCGCCCACCACACCCCGAACAGATCTACCGCCTCGCGCAGGCTGGCCCCGGTGAGCTCCTCGAAGCGGGCCAGCCGGTAGCGCACGGTGTTCTGGTGGACGAAAAGCCGTGCCGCCGCCCGCTCAACGCGCATCCCGCACTCCAGAAACGCGCGAAGCGTAGCGATCAGCTCGCGACTGGTGCCGCCCTCGGCGAGAGGTTCGAGGTATTGCCTGCGCACCGCGTGTCCGACATCGGCGTCCGCGGCCACCGCCGCCCACACACCGAGCGACGCAAGATCGTGGGCACCGCGGATCCCGCAGGCTTGCAGCGTGGTCAGCGCCCGAGTCGCCAATCGATACGAGTCAGCCAGGCGCCCCAGTGGCGTTGGTGGACCGACACCGACGACGGCGTCGATGTCTTGCGGCGGTGACTGATTCAGGAAGCCGACGACACACCCGTCAACCACGACGCACAGTCCATGCTGTGCCGGATCATGAAAGCCCAGTGCGCATTCCAGCTTGCGCTGCCCGGTGTCGTCGCTGAGCAGAGCGCGGACCGCGACGTACTCGCAGGCCAGGTCGAGACCGTACGCCTTGGCCTGGATGCCCAGTTCGGCGGCGGGGATGGTGCCCGACAATACGCCGCGGACAAAGGTGGCAAGGAGCTCCTGCTCGGCGAACCCGAATGCGAGCTCCGCCCCACGGTGCGCCCGGGCGGTGGCGACCATGGCCACGTCGGACCAGTTGAGCGTCGATTGCACGAACTCCAGCACGGCGGCGTCGGCGACACCGAGGCGCACGCCCTGCGCCCGCGCGCGAGAGACGACCACGTCAATGCCGATGCGCCAGGCCCGCAGCATCTCGTCGATCGGCACGCCCTGCTGCGCTCGCGCTTCCCCGATTGCGGCCAGCGATGCGAGTTCGTGCTCGCTTGCCGCCGGTCGTCGGCTGCGCGCGGACTGTAGAACGAGGTCCAGCTGCAACCCGATCTCGTCGTCGAGCGACGCGCTGTCCATGACGCGGTAGTCGGGTAGCTGATCCTGGATCGCTTCCCGGACCTGTTCAGCGAGCGGCACCAGCTCGCTGAACAGCGCGTCGAAGAGTGCGTCCCACCCTCCCGCCGGCTGCGGTACCGGTTTGGAGGCGGAGAGTCGGGCGGTGCTGCCGTGCATCGTCACCCGTACACAGGGGGCGGGGTCGCCCGGTTCGCCGGATCGCCGATCGTCGGCGAGAGCAGCACCGGACGCCGCATCGTCGTCAGCATGTGTAAGACCGCCAGCATGTTTTCCTGTTTCATCGGTCGGTATCAGCCTTGCGTTGTCGCCAACGCTACCCAGCCCGACCCGGGCAGCCCACGTCCTCAACCGAGCAACTCTGGCGGATTCGTCGTCTTCTGGAGACAAACACATCCGGCACCGCGGGTGCTGTGCGGTCATCACGCGACGATCGTGACGTCATCCTCCGCCGTCGCCGGTCCGCGGCAGGCGACCACCCGGTCGGGCCTGCTGTAGACGTTCATCGAGTCTCCGCGCAGGAAGGCCACCAGCGTCAGTCCGGACTGGGTGGCCAGATCGACCGCAAGCGAGGACGGCGCGGAAACCGCGGCCAGCACCGGGATTCCCGCCATCACGGCCTTCTGGGTCAACTCGAAGGATGCGCGACCGCTGACCAGCAGGACGGTACCGGTCAACGGCAGCCGATCCTGCTCAACCGCCCAGCCGATCACCTTGTCCACCGCGTTGTGGCGGCCGATGTCCTCGCGGGCGACCAGCATCCGGCCGTCGGTATCGAACAGCGCCGCCCCGTGCAGACCACCGGTACTGTCGAACACATTTTGGGCGGCCCGAAGTCGCCCCGGCATTGCCGCGATCGCGTGCGCGTCGAGGGTGAACGGGTCGCTGCCGGGATCGAACCGGCTGACCGAGTGCACCGCGTCCAACGATGCCTTGCCGCAGATGCCGCACGAGGACGTGGTGTAGAAGTTGCGGGTGACGTCGACCTCCGGCATCGGGACCCCGGCGCCCAAGGTCACGTCCACCACGTTGTAGGTGTTGGACGCGGCCGACCGCGCCCCGCGGCAATACCGTGCCGACACGACGTCGTCGCGGCCCGCGATGATGCCTTCGGTCAGCAGAAATCCCTGCGCCAGTTCGAAGTCGGAGCCGGGGGTGCGCATGGTGACCGTCAACGCACGGCCGTTGACCCGGATCTCGAGCGGCTCCTCGACAGCGAGGGTTTCCGGCCGTTCTGCCGCATGACCGGCTGCGACGTGGCTGGCCCGGCGGCGCGTCGTTACCCGGCCCACGGTCACCGGGCCTTCGAGTGGGTGACCTCGATCGGCACGTGCTTCATCACCGGTTGGCTGCTCTCCTCGTTGATGTCGCTGATCGGGCACAGCACGTTGAGTTCGGGCATGTACCCGGCGGCGTTGCCGCGCGGAATGTTGTAGCCGACCGCCCGGTAGCCGTACACGCTGCGCCGGCTGCCGTCCCGGGCGATGCTGGTGATGTCGATGTAGTCGAACTCGTTGATGCCCATCGCTTCCATGTCCGCGGTGTTCATGAACAGCAGCGTGCGCAGGTTCTTCACCCCGCGGTAGCGGTCGTCGTCGGAGTAGATGGTGGTGTTGAACTGGTCGTGGGAGCGCATGGTGCCCAACACCAACTGACCGGGGGCGGGCAGCACGTCGGGCAGCGCGGCCGCGGAGAACTGGGCGCGACCGGAGTCGGTCAAAAACACCAGTTCCCGTGCTGGTTGCCGGATACGGAACCCCAGCGGTTGCCGCACCCGACGGTTGAAGTCTTCAAATCCGTACAGGCCCTTGGCCATCCGGTCGCGGATCCGATCGTAGTCCGCCACCAGGTCGTCCCACGGGGTGTGCGTGGCCGGCAATGTGGCTTTGGCCATGCCGGCGATGATGGCCGGCTCAGAAAGTAGATGCGGAGAGGCCGGCTCTTTCATCCCGACCGACAGGTGCACCATGCTCATCGAGTCCTCGACCGTGATCGACTGCACGCCGCCGGCCTGCCGGTCGATCTCGGTGCGCGACACGCACGGCAGAATCAACGCGTTGCGGCCATGGACCAGGTGGCTGCGGTTGAGTTTGGTGGACACCTGAACGGTGAGTTCGCAGCGACGCAGCGCCTCGAAGGTGTAGGCGGTGTCGGGTGCCGCGATGGCGAAGTTGCCGCCCATTCCGACGAACACCTTGACGTCGCCGCGGTGCATGGCGTGGATGGTGGAGACCACGTCGAGCCCGTGGTGGCGCGGGACCTCGATCTCACAGGCGTCAGCGAGGTAGTCCAGTGTCTGCTTGGACGGGTGGTGGTCGATACCGCAGGTGCGGTTGCCTTGGACGTTACTGTGCCCGCGGATACAGCACGGCCCGGCGCCTTCCCGGCCGATGTTGCCGCGCAACAACAACAGGTTGATGATCTCGCGGACGGCGTCGGGGCCGTGGGCGTGCTGGCTGACGCCCAGGCACCACGCGATGATGCTGGCCCGCGCCTGCCGGTAGATGCGGGCCAGGACGTGGATCTGCTCGACCGGCACCCCCGACTGGTGTTCGATCTCCGGCCAGCTCACCGCCTCGCAGGCCGCCCGGTACTCGGCGAAGCCGTGGGTGTAGCGGTCGATGAACAGTTGGTCGATCGCTTCGGGGTCGTTGACGGACGCCTCCAACAGCGCCTTGGCCACACCACGCATCAGCGCGAAGTCCCCGCCGATCCGCGGCTGGATGTTCATGGTGCTGGTGTTGGTGGACCGGAACAGCGCCATATCGACCATCTCGTGCGGAACGATGGTGCGGGTTGCCGCGGCCTCGACCAGCGGGTTGATGTGCACGACCTGCGCTCCGCGACGGTAGGCCTCCGCCAGTGCGGTCAGCATCCGGGGGGTGTTGGATGCGGCGTTGACGCCCATGATGATCAGGCAGTCGGATTTCTCCCAGTCGATCAGGTCGACGGTGCCCTTACCGGTGCCCAGCGAGGACAGCATCGCCTTGCCGCTGGCTTCCTGGCACATGTTCGAGCAGTCGGGAAAGTTGTTGGTGCCGAACTCGCGAACCCACCACTGGTACAGGAAGGTGGCCTCGTTGCCGAGCCGGCCCGAGGTGTAGAACGTCGCCTGGTCCGGGGAATCCAGGCTCTGCAGCGTGTTGCCGACCAGCGCGAACGCGGCGTCCCAGTCGATGGGTACGTAGTGATCGGACTCCGCGTCGTACACCATGGGTTCGGTGAGCCGGCCGGCGTCCTCCAGCGCGAAATCGCTCCAGGTCGCCAATTCGGCCACCGAATGGGCGGCAAAGAACTCCGGGCCGACGCGTTTGGGGTCCATTTCCCAGGTCGAGTGCTTGATGCCGTTTTCACAGATGTCCAGGCGCAGACCCTTGCGGTCATCGGGCCAGGCGCAGCCGGGGCAGTCGAAGCCGCCGTTCTCGTGGTTCATCCGGGTGATGACCTGCGGGCCTTCCAGGATCTCGCGCCGCTTCAACAACACCTTGGCGACACTGAACGAGGCACCGTAGCCGGCCGCCGGGTGGTGGTAGTCCTTTTGTTTCGGCTGCCCCTTGCCGGGGCCGCAGCCTGGCGCCGCCGAGTCCGGGGTGCCCTGGCCCAACAGCAGTTCCGGCTTTGCGTGCAGCGTCGAGCGGCCCGGTTCGGATCCCTCAGCGGATGCTGTCGTCATTTCTGTGTCCCCTTCATCGCCGTGCCCCCGCTCATCGGGGCAATCCGATTGATGCCGGAATGGACTCCGCGGAGATCCGCTGCCGGAATACCCAGTACGTCCAGCCCTGATACACCAGGATCGCGGGCGCGACGAGCCCCGCGGCCCAGGTCATGATCTTCAGGGTGTACGGCGTCGACGACCCGTTGTAGATGGTCAGGTTCCAGTCTGGATTCAGGGTCGAGGGAACCAGATTCGGGTACAGCGCCCCGAACAGCAGCACGA
Source organism: Mycobacterium sp. NGS50 (assembly GCF_059812545.1). Classification (NCBI taxonomy): domain Bacteria; kingdom Bacillati; phylum Actinomycetota; class Actinomycetes; order Mycobacteriales; family Mycobacteriaceae; genus Mycobacterium; species Mycobacterium sp. NGS50. The sequence continues at coordinate 5,932 of NZ_JCALCW010000049.1, read as the reverse complement.
CCACCGCGGCGACCACCACCGATGCGCACCCGAACGTCCAACCCTCGCGTGGGTTGCCCGTCATGACCTTGAGCCCGATCCAGTTGCGCCATACCAGGCCGACCGCCGCGAGTTGGGCAACCACCGCGGTCAGCAGCACCAACCAGGTCCACGCCTTTCCGTAGGCGACCTGTGTCCACAGCCCGTAGCCGGTCACGACCGCCGTCACCGGCAGCGACAACGCCGTGGCGAACCGCAACGCGTCCTCGTGGACTCCCTGAGCTGTCTTCAGGACAAGGAACACCGCGCCGTAGAACACAAACAGCATCCCGGTCGCCACTCCGCCGAGCACCGTGTAGGGGTTGATCACGTCGCTGAAGGTGACGTGGACCCGCAGGTCGGCATCCACTGGCAGCCCGCGCACCAGGATCGAAAACGCCACACCCCAGAGAATTCCGGGCAGCCAGGACCCGGCCGCAATACCGAAGTCGGCCCGCCGGCGCCACTGTGGATCGTCGATCTTGCCCCGCCATTCGATGGCCACCGGGCGCAGTATCGTTCCGAACAGGATCGCCAGCAGCGGCAGATACAGCGCGGAGAAGACGGTCGCGTACCAGTTCGGAAATGCCGCGAACATCGCCGCGCCCGCGGTGATCAGCCACACTTCGTTGCCGTCCCACACCGGCCCGATCGTGTTGAGGACCGCTCGGCGGTGCGCCTCCGGGTCGCCCTTGGCGATACGGCCCAACGGCAACATCAGCATCCCGACCCCGAAGTCGAAGCCTTCCAGGACGAAGAAACCGAGAAACAGCGCAGCCAGAATCACGAACCACGCCTGCTGCAGGCCCACCGTGGATCACCTCCTCTCAGTACGCAAAGGACAGCGGCGCCGTTTCGGCCGCACCGGGTGGGGTGGGCGGCGCCGGTTCGGTGTCGTGCTCTTGGGGCCCGGCCACCACGTAGCGGCGCAGCAGCCCGAACCAGATCACCGCGAAGACCGCGTACACCAACGTGAAGGTGGCCAACGAGATAACTACCGTGCCGGCGGCGTGATCGGACACGCCCTGCTGCACCGTGATCCGGATTGCCTGGTCTCCGGTGGGATTCGGCGCCACGATCCAGGGCTGGCGGCCCATCTCGGTGAACACCCATCCGGCGCTGTTGGCCAGGAATGGCGTGGGGATGGTCAGCAAGGCGAACCAGGAGAACCACCGCTGCTTGGGAATTCGTCCGCGTCGCGTCACCCAGAGGGCGACCAGGGCGAACAGCAACGGCACCGCCAGGAATCCCACCATCGCCCGGAACGACCAGTAAGTCACGAACAGGTTGGGCCGGTAATCACCCGGTCCGTACTGCTTCTCGTAGCGCAGTTGGAGGTCCTTGACGCCTTCGAGGGTGACGCCGCTGAATTTGCCTTCCGCCAGGAACGGCAGCACGTACTGCGCCTCGATGATTCGGGTGATGCTGTCGCAGTTGTTGTGGGTTCCGGCGGTCAGGATCGAGAACTCCGGGTCGGTTTCGGTGTGACACAGCGATTCCGCGGACGCCATCTTCATCGGCTGCTGCTGGAACATCAGCTTGCCCTGCACATCTCCGGTCAGGAACAATGCGCCGGCGGCCAACAGCACCACCAGGCAGCCCAGCATGGTGGCCGGCCGGTACATGGTGCGCGATTCCTCGGATTGCGGCGCCCGGACCATCCACCAGGCGCTGACCGCGGCCACGAACACCCCCGCGGTCAGCAAGGCCCCGCCGACGGTGTGGGTGAAGGCGGCGATGGCCGTGTTGTTGGTGAGCAGTGCGACGATGCTGTCGAGCTCGGCACGTTCGGTCACCGGGTTGTAGTGCGCCCCAACCGGATGCTGCATGAACGAATTGGCCGAGATGATGAAGAAGGCCGAGATGTTCACCGCAACCGCAACCACCCAGATGCAGGCCAGGTGCACCAGCCGCGGCAACCGGGTCCAGCCGAAGATCCACAACCCGATGAAGATGGATTCGAAGAAGAACGCCGCCAGCCCCTCCATCGCCAGCGGCGCCCCGAAGACGTCGCCGACGAAACGTGAGTACTCACTCCAGTTCATCCCGAACTGAAATTCCTGCACGATCCCGGTGGCCACCCCGATCGCGAAGTTGATCAGGAAGAGCTTGCCGAAAAACCGGGTCAGCCGGTACCACGCGGTGTTCCCGGTGGCCACCCACACCGTCTGCATGATCGCGATCAATGGCGCCAAACCGATCGTGAGCGGCACGAAGATGAAGTGATAGACGGTGGTGATCCCGAACTGCCACCGGGAGATGTCAACGACGTTCATCACCACTCCCGCGGCGCGGCCCGAGACCCACCCGGATTCCGGGCTTCATGGCCATCGCGACGCGACCGACAGGTGCGACTAAGTAAATTGGCGCGGCGGCAACGGTCACAAGTAAACGATAGGCCGGAGCAGCACCTATGTCCCCCCTGTTTCGGCGGATTATTGATTGATATTTCTTCTCGCGGGCCGCCCGGCGCTGCAGCCGTCTCATTTGCACCGGCTCATCGTCGGGATAGCTTCAGCAACAACGTATTTAGACGTCGGCACAGCGACCGTGCACAGACTGCGCGGCGATTCCAGTGGCCGGAGTTATCCGCAATTGCGGGGATTGTCGACTATTTAACCCGCGATTGCGCATACAAGTTGGTTCTCGAAGTGGCGGCGACTTTCACCGGTGTCTGAAAGTGAGTTGTAGAATTCTCCAACAATAATGATGACTATTCAGTGAAATTGTAGGTGTCGGCGATGTCGCGTCCGCGCGCCGCGAAGTGTCATCGCCGTAGCGCCGACGAATATCGGCCAGCGCTGCCCACGGCGACCCGAAATGCGGTTGGGTGTGACCATGCGGCCGTCGCTTCCCCCGCGGACCACCTGGATAGGGCCGGATGCCACCCGGCGATTCCGGGTCGCGATGTGGGCCATCGCGCAGACAGCGGCCGCCGCCGGCCTTGCCTGGTGGATCGCCCGCGACGTACTCGGCCATGTGCTCCCGTTCTTCGCTCCGATCGCGGCGGCGGTATGCCTCTGGGCAACCAACGTGGTCCGGGCGGAGATCGCTGCCGATCTGGTGATCGGCGTCGCGGTGGGCATCGCGGTAGGCACTGGAGTGCACGCGGTACTCGGGGATGGACCGATCGCGATGGCCACCGTGGTGCTGCTCTCGCTATGGGTGGCGGTGACGATCGCACAGGGCTTCACCGCCCAAAAGCCGATGTTCGTCAACCAGACTGTCATGTCTGCGATCCTCATCCTGGCCTTCGCAACCCGCGGGTTCGGCTTGGAACGGCTCTTCGATGCACTGATCGGCGGCGGTTTGGCCGTGGTCTTCAGCATCGTGGTCTTCCCGAAGAATCCGCTGACCGTGCTCGGCACCGCGCACCGCGAGGTTCTGCGGGAGTTGCGCGAGATCCTTGTCCAGATCGGCTGCCAGAACGGCGATCCGCGGCCCGCCGCGGAACCGGACTGGGCCCTGGCCACCGCCGCTCGGCTACACCGACAGCTGGCGGGATTGGCCGAGGCTCGCAGCACCGCCAAGCAGTTGGCCCGCTTCTGCCCACGCCGCTGGCCCTTGCGCAACGCCACTCGTGCCGCCGACGCCCGAGCCGCCCAGCTGGCACTGCTCGCCACCTCGGTGCTGCATCTGGCACGCATTGCCACCAGCAGCACCGACACCGCCGACGTGCTTGCCGAACCGCTGCGCGCCGCGATCAACGACCTGGGTGCCGCAGTCGGCGCGCTGGCGGATGAGCACCCGGGTACCGCAGCCGCGCATATCGCGTCCGCCCGCGCCGCACTCGCAGCCACGCAGCCCACCGCGCTGGCCGGCGTCCAGGGGCGGCTTGCTGCCGTCATAACCACCTGTGCGGACGAACTACAACAGGCTGTTGACCTCTCGTCGACGCGAAGCCCGGCAGCCTGCTAGCTGCCTCTCGAAGTCGTCAGGGCGTGGCACCAGTTGTCCAGTTCGCGATCGAACCGCGTGATCATCTCGTCGCAATACTCGTGTAAGCGCTCCAGGTTGTCCGGTCGGGCATCGTCCAACGCGATCGCCGCACCCGGCAACTCCAGCTGAATTCGACTGTAGTGCTGTGTGTCGCGCAAAAATCTTCGGGCAGTGTTTGTCGTAGAAGTCCACCACCTCGCCGGCCCGCCAGGGCTCGCTACCACCGGGTCTCGGTGTGACGAGAGCCAGCGCGATGATCCCGCCGGTGCTGGTACCAACGATGAGGTCGAACAACTGCCGGCACGAACGGCCGGTGCGCCGCTCGACTTCCGCGAGTACCCGCGCGGGAAGCAGTCCCCGCACACCGCCGCCGTCGATAGCCAGTACGCGCATTCTCACGCCTCAGGTCGCCGTCCTTGGTGTCTCACTGTTCATGTAGCCCGATTCCATGGCTACAGAGCTGGTTCCAGAGATTTGGCGCAACTGTTGGTAGGTCCCACAAAACGAACCCGGGTGGTTGGCGATCGCCGTCTACCTCCAAGAAACCCTCACCTACACCGCCGAAGCATCCGTCGCACTCAACACCTAACGCCCGCTGCCGGTGTCGACGGGCCCCAGCCGCTGATCGAAGAAGTCGTGCAGCTTCAACTGCTGAGCACTTTCAACGAATGCGCGCGCCACCGGCGCAGTCGGGCCGGTGGGGTTGGTCGCGACGCCGATCTGGGTTCGTACGGCGGGATCGACGAGTTCGACGGCGCGCGTGTCAGGGGCCAATATCGTTGTCGACAGCCAGGTGTGCGGAACGATGCAGGCCCAGTCACCGGTCGCAACCTGCGCCAGCAAGGTGGCGACCGAGTCTGTTTCCACTTGTGGGCTCACGGTGATGCCGTGATCGGCGAAGGCATTGTCGATGATTTGACGGACCCGCATATCCTGGGTGAGCAGCAGTAGGGACAGCTCTGCCGCATCCGGCCACCGAACCAAGGCGCTTTCTCGGGGAAGCATGTCCGCGGCTGAAACCAGCAGATAGCGCTCTTCATACAGCGGTACCGGTCGTGCGTCCCGGGCGTCACCGGCCGCGACGGGCACGATCGCGGCGTCGAGTTCGAAGTTGCGGAGTCGCTGGTTCAACTCCGTCGTGGTGAGCGCGGAATGCACCTGCACCTTGACCAAAGGATGCGCCGAGCAGAATGCCCCCAGCATCAGAGAAACTGTGGTGGCAGCGGTGGGGATGGCGCCCAGTCGAAGGGTCCCGGTCATCTCGGACCGATCGAAGCGCAGCTCAGCTTTCAGCGTTTCGTATTCAGCCAGCGTCCGCTTGGCCCAGTGCACCAACCGCTCTCCTTCGGGTGTGAGACCTTCGAAGTTGCGTCCGCGGATGACCAGCTGGGTTCCCAGCTCGCGTTCCAGCTTGGCGATTGCAGCCGACAGGGCCGGTTGGGAGACATGGCATTTTTGGGCTGCCCGAGCGAAATGTCGCTCCTGCGCGACGGCGACGAAGTACTCCAGACGACGGAAGAGCACGCGAACCTGACTTTCAAGTGTTGACGACGCACAACCCGTGATTACCCGGACAGTGACGACCCAGGCCCACCCGTGTGCGGCAGCGAGTGCGCTGGAAGCGATCATATGCGCCGCCGATGCGGTCTGTCGCACTTTCGCACTCAGTCGGCGTGGTCTATCAACCGATCGAAATCACTTGTTGGACAACCTCTGGCGTCTGGCGCCGACGCCGTATTCGATTCGCCCGCCGAGTGCGGGGTCGATATTGCGCCAGTAGTCGAACACCCGGGACAGCACCGGCTCCCTCACACCGGCACAGACATGGCGGACAACATTGTCGATGAGGCGGTCCCGTTGCGGGTCGTCCATCACCTCACGCACCAGAGTGCCCGCTTGACCCCAGTCGTCGTCGCCGGAGCGCAGCGTGTAGGCGGCGCGGATCATCTCCCCGTCGGCCGCCCAGAGCACTTCG
>NZ_JCALCW010000048.1:0-30101 GCF_059812545.1 Mycobacterium sp. NGS50 | reverse complement strand
CGAGATTCCATCTCGGCGCCATTGCCACCCCACCGAAGAGCGCAGACCGCACAGCGATACATGTTGATATCGCAATATTTCGATGTTAATCTTGGCGCCAAGCTAGTCGAGAGAAAGGCATCCCATGGCACTACCGCTACTGGCAAAGGCCGCGACCACCGTGCTGACCGGCCTGGTCGGCGTGAGCGCCTATGAGCTGCTCCGCAAGGCCGTCGACAAGGCCCCGTTGCACGAAGCCGCGGTGACCGCCACCGAATGGGGCCTGCGCGGCACCCGCCGGGCCGAGGAAGCCGCCGAGTCGACCCGGCTCAAGCTGGCCGACGTGGTCGCCGAGGCCCGCGAACGCATCGGCGAGGAGGCGCCACCGCCCGCCGCCGGCGGCGGTCACGACCACGACCACTGATGACCGCTGAGCTGAGCGTCGTCTCGGATGCGGCCGGCCGGATGCGGGTGCGGGTGCCGTGGATCCTGGCCGACTCGCGCCGCGCGGTCGCGGTGGAGGAAAGCGTCGACCGGCAAAGCGGAGTGCGCACCGTGCACGCTTACCCCCGCACCGGGTCGGTGGTGGTCTGGTACTCCCCCACCCGCTGTGATCGCACCGCGGTGCTGGCGGCGATCGCCGCAGCAGCCGACGTCGCGGCCGAACTGATCCCGGTCCGTACGCCCCGCTCGTCGGACATCCGCAACACCGAAGTGCTGCGGATGGTCATCGGCGGGGCAGCGCTGACCCTGCTCGGGTTGCGCCGCTATGCCTTCAAACGGCCGCCCCTGCTCGGCGCGACCGGCCAGCTGGTCGCCGGCGGCGCGACGGTGTTCATGGGCTACCCGTTCCTGCGTGGCGCGCTGCGTTCGATCCGGTCCGGGCGCGCCGGCACCGACGCCCTGGTCACCGCCGCCACCGTCGCCAGCCTGGTGCTGCGCGAGAACGTGGTGGCGCTCACCGTGCTGTGGCTGCTCAACATCGGCGAGTACCTGCAGGACCTGACGCTGCGCCGGACCCGCCGCGCCATTTCCGACCTACTGCGCGGCACCCAGGACACCGCCTGGGTCCGCCTCGCAGACGACACCGAGGTCCAGGTGCCGATCGACACCGTTCAGCTCGGCGATCGGGTGGTGGTACACGATCATGTGGCGATCCCGGTCGACGGCGAGGTGGTCGACGGCGAGGCGGTTGTGGACCAGTCCGCGATCACCGGCGAGACGCTGCCGGTCAGCGTGGTCCCCGGGGCGCGGGTGCACGCCGGGTCGGTGGTGATCCGCGGCCGGCTGGTGGTGCGTGCCACCGCGGTGGGCAGCCAGACCGTCATCGGCCGCATCATCAGCCGGGTCGAGGAAGCCCAACTCGACCGGGCGCCGATCCAGACTGTCGGCGAGAACTTCTCCCGTCGCTTCGTGCCTGCCTCGTTCATCCTGTCGGGCATCACGCTGGCGCTCACCGGCGACGTCCGGCGCGCGATGACCATGCTGCTCATCGCCTGCCCGTGCGCGGTGGGACTGTCCACCCCGACCGCGATCAGCGCGGCGATCGGCAACGGCGCGCGACGCGGCATCCTGATCAAGGGCGGTTCCCACCTCGAACAGGCCGGCCGGGTGGACGCAATCGTGTTCGACAAGACCGGCACGCTGACCGTCGGGCGCCCGGTGGTGACCAACATCGTCGCGATGCACGAGGACTGGCAGCCCGAGCAGGTGCTGGCCTACGCGGCCAGCTCCGAGATCCATTCCCGGCACCCGCTGGCCGAAGCGGTGATCCGCTCGACCGAGGAACGCCACATCACCATCCCGCCACACGAGGAGTGTGAGGTGCTGGTCGGCCTGGGCATGCGCACCCGCGCCGACGGGCGCACCCTGCTGTTGGGCAGCCCGTCACTGCTGGAGGGCGAGCAGGTCGCGGTGTCGGCCGAGGCGGCGGCCTGGGTGGACAAGTTGCGCCGCCAGGCCGAGACCCCGCTGCTGCTGGCCGTGGACGGCACCCTGGTCGGGCTGATCAGCCTGCGCGACGAGGTCCGGCCCGAGGCCGCCGAGGTGCTGAGCAAACTCCGCGGCAGCGGGGTGCGCCGGATCGTGATGCTCACCGGCGATCATCCGGAGACCGCCGCGGCTGTCGCCGGCGAACTCGGTATCGACGAGTGGCGCGCCGAGGTGCTGCCGGAGGACAAGCTCGAGGTGGTCCGCGCCCTGCAGGCCGACGGCTACGTCGTGGGCATGGTCGGCGACGGGATCAACGACGCACCGGCGCTGGCGGCCGCCGATATCGGGATCGCGATGGGGCTGGCCGGCACCGACGTGGCGGTCGAGACCGCCGACGTCGCACTGGCCAATGACGATTTGAACCGCCTGCTCGACGTCCGCGACCTGGGCGCGCGCGCGGTGGGCGTGATCCGGCAGAACTACGGCATGTCCATCGCGGTCAATGCCGCCGGCCTGCTCATCGGCGCCGGCGGCGCCCTGTCCCCGGTGCTGGCGGCCATCCTGCACAACGCGTCCTCGGTGGCGGTGGTCGCCAACAGCTCCCGGCTGATCCGCTACCAGCTCGACTGAGTATCCCGGGTTTGTTCGACTTGCCCCAGGGTGGCAGGTAGGGTTCAGCAACGTGTGGCAGTCCTAATTCGCCAGCCTCTACTACACGTTGAAAAGGAGCGAATGTGAAGGTTAACCGTTTCGGCGCAACACTGGGTGTGCTCGCCGCCGGCGCGCTGGTCCTGTCCGGATGTGGCAGCGACAGCAACAACTCCGCAAACACGGGTTCGGGTGATGGGGCGGCGACGACCGGCGCCTCCTCTTCGACCAACGTGGACTGCGGCGGCAAGAAGACGCTCAAGGCCAGCGGCTCGACCGCGCAGAAGAACGCGATGGACCGCTTCGTCAAGGCCTTCCAGGACGCCTGCGACCAGGACCTGAACTACACCGCCAACGGCTCGGGCGCCGGCATCAACGAATTCCTGGGTAACCAGACCGATTTCGGTGGTTCCGACGTGCCCCTGAAGCCGGAGGAGTACACCAAGGCGCAGGAGCGCTGCGGATCCCCGGCACTGAACCTGCCGACGGTGTTCGGCCCGATCGCGGTCACCTACAACCTGCCCGGCGTGGAAAACCTGGTGTTGGACGGCCCGACGACCGCCAAGATCTTCAACGGCCAGATCACCAGCTGGGATGACCCGGCGATCAAGAACCTGAACGGATCCGCCCAGCTGCCCGCGCAGCCGATCCACGTCGTGTTCCGCAGCGACGAATCCGGCACCACCGACAACTTCCAGGCCTACCTGGACGCCGCGGGCGAAGGCGCCTGGGGCAAGGGCACCGGCAAAGCGTTCAACGGCGGTGTCGGCGAAGGCGCCAAGGGCAACGACGGCACCTCGGCGGCGGTGAAGGCCGCTGAGGGGTCGATCACCTACAACGAGTGGTCGTTCGCCCAGGCGCAGAAGCTGAGCATGGCGCAGATCATCTCCGCTGCGAGCCCGGACCCGGTGGCGATCAGCGCCGACTCGGTCGGTAAGACGATTTCCGGTGCCACCATCCAGGGGCAGGGCAACGACCTGGTGCTGGACACCCTGTCGTTCTACAAGCCGACGCAGGCCGGCTCCTACCCCATCGTGCTGGCGACCTACGAGATCGTCTGCTCGAAGTACCCCGACGCCGAGGTGGGCAAAGCCGTGAAGGCATTCCTGCAGTCGGCGATCGGTAACGGCCAGAACGGCTTGGCGGACAACGGCTACATCCCGATCCCCGACTCGTTCAAGTCGAGGCTGTCGACCGCCGTCAACGCCATTTCGTGACCGGCCAACACGCTGCGCCCGCGCAACCCAGCGCGGGCGCAGCGCGGCGCGGGGACCGGCTGTTCAAGGCGATAGCGGTCACCTCCGGGTTGACCATCGTCACCGCCATCGCGTTGATCGCGATCTTCCTGCTGCTCCAAGCCATCCCGTCGCTGCGCGTCAACCACGCGAACTTCTTCACCAGCGCCCAGTTCGACACCGACGACCCCGACAAGTTGGCGTTCGGCATCCGGGACCTGCTGATGGTGACGGTCCTCAGCTCGGCGTGGGCCCTGGTGCTGGCGGTTCCGGTGGCGGTCGGGATTGCGGTGTTCCTCACCCAGTACGCGCCGGCGCGGCTATCGCGGCCGTTCGGGGCGATGGTTGATCTGCTGGCGGCGGTGCCCTCGATCGTGTTCGGGTTGTGGGGCATCTTCGTGCTCGCCCCCAAGCTCGCGCCGTTGGCCGGCTACCTCAATGAGCACTTGGACTGGCTGTTCCTGTTCGAAAAGGGCAATGTGTCGCTGGCCGGCGGCGGGAACATCTTCACCGCCGGCATCGTGCTGGCGGTGATGGTGCTGCCGATCATCACCTCGGTGTCGCGGGAGGTATTCCGGCAGACGCCGATCATGCAGATCGAAGCCGCGCAGGGGCTGGGCGCCACCAAGTGGGAGGTGGTGCGGATGACGGTGCTGCCGTTCGGTCGCAGCGGCGTGATCGCCGCGTCCATGCTGGGCCTGGGTCGCGCACTGGGTGAAACCGTCGCCGTGCTGATCATTTTGCGTGCCGCCGCGCACCCCGGAAACTGGTCGCTGTTCGACGGCGGCTACACCTTCGCGTCCAAGATCGCCTCGGCAGCCAGCGAGTTCAGCCAACCGCTGCCGACCGGCGCCTATATCTCCGCGGGTTTCGTGCTGTTCGTGCTGACGTTCATCGTCAACGCGTTCGCCCGCGCGATCGCCGGTGGAAAGGTCAACGGATGACCAGCACCGAGACATTCAACCAGCCGGTGAAGCTGGTCGTGTTCCGTCCGCTCAGCCTGCGGCGCCAGATCGCCAACCGCGTCGCCACCTTCTTCTTCGTCTCGTCGTTCACGATCGCGCTGATCCCGCTGATCTGGCTGCTGTGGGTGGTCGTCGACCGGGGCTGGCACGCGGTCGTGCGATCGGGATGGTGGACCCACTCGTTGCGCGGCGTCCTGCCCGACCAGTTCGCCGGCGGCGTGTATCACGCCCTGTACGGGACCCTGGTGCAGGCGGGTGTGGCCGGCCTGGTGGCGGTTCCGCTGGGATTGATGGCGGCGGTGTTCCTGGCGGAATACGGGACGGGCCGACTGGCCCGGGTCACCACCTTCATGGTCGACGTCCTCGCCGGAGTGCCGTCGATCGTGGCCTCCCTGTTCGTTTTCAGTCTGTGGATCGCCACACTCGGGTTCGATCAGAGCGCGTTCGCGGTGTCGCTGGCCCTGGTCCTGCTGATGCTGCCGATCGTGGTGCGTTCCACCGAAGAGATGCTGCGGCTGGTACCCGACGAACTGCGGGAAGCCAGCTACGCCTTGGGTATTCCGAAGTGGAAGACGATCGTGCGGATCGTCATCCCGGTCGCATTGCCGGGCATCTTTTCCGGTGTGCTGTTGTCGCTGGCGCGCATCATCGGCGAGACCGCACCGGTGCTGGTGCTGGTGGGCTACAGCCGGTCGATCAACCTCGACATCTTCGACGGCAACATGGCCTCACTGCCGCTGCTGATCTACACCGAGTTGTCCAACCCGCAACCCGCTGGTGTTCAGCGGGTTTGGGGCGCCGCGCTCACCTTGATCATCGTGGTGGCCATCATGAACGTGGCCGCCGTCGTCGCGACGCACCTGCTGACCCGCCGCCGTAGCTGACCCGGGTTGGCCCGTCGCCGAGGCGGCAGCCGCCCAGCGATCGACTCCACCGCCGACGGCCGGCTCGCGGCTGACCGGACTACTTGCCCTCGGGCAGTTTCACGATGCGGTTGTTGCCCCGGTCGGCGACGTAGACGGTGCCGTCCTTGGCGACCGCGACATCCAGCGGGGTGTTGAGCCCGGTGAACGGCAGCACCTCTTGCTGGGTCGCCCCGGGCGGCAGCTTCATCACCTTGTGGCTGTCGTGACCGGTGACATACACCGCGCCGGCGTCGTCGACGGTGATACCCCACGGCACGGGCAGGCCGGTGAACGGGAGCTCGCTCTGGTCGCCACCCCCGGGAGCCAGCTTGAGCACCCTGCTGTGGTCGGAGTCGGTGATGTAGACGGTGCCGCCGTGGTCGACGACCACGCCGTCCGGATTGTTCAGGCCGGTGAACGGCAGCACGCTCTGGGTGTTCGACGCGACGTCGAGCTTTACCACCCGGTCATTGCCCCGGTCGGCGACGTACACGTTGCCGTCGGTGTCCACCGCCACCCCTTCGGGGTAGTTCAGTCCGGTGATCGGCAGCTCGACCTGGTTGTTCGACCCGACCGGCAGCTTGACGACCCGGTTGTTGAAGTCGGAGACGTAGACGGCACCGGAGCCGTCCACGGCCAATCCCTGCGGTTCGTACAGGCCCATGAACGGCAGTACGACCGGGGTGTCGGAGTCGTGCGGCAGCTTCACCACCCGGCCGTACATGCCCTGGTTGGTGATGTAGAGGTTGCCCTCGCTGTCCAGTTCGACGCCGCCCGGGGACAGCCGGAAGTTCAGCCCGTCGAACGGCACGACCTGCTGGCCCGACGCCGAGGAGCCCCCTTCACCCGATGGCTTCACCAGCAGGAAGGCCAGCAGCGCGACAACAGCGATCACCGCGACCGCGGCCGCGCCGATCAGGATCTTGCGCTTCTGGCCCGAGTCGGCCGCCTTGGTGAAGGCCGGCGCGGGAGCGGCGGGCGGCGGGGTCGACGTGCTGGGCTGGCTGCGCCAGCTGCCGGCGCTGGCGTCGGGCGAGAGTGCCGGACGGGCCTGGGTCTGGTCGACCGACGGCGACTGCGCCACCGGCGACATCATGGTCTCGCCGCCCATCGGGTAACCGCCCGACTGCTGGTACTGCCCGCCCATCGGATACGGGCCCGACTGCTGGTACTGCCCGCCCATCGGGTAACCGCCCGACTGCTGGTAGTGCCCGCCCATCGGATACGGGCCCGACGGCTGGTATTGGTTCGGGTCGCTGGACATGCCCGGATTGACGGCCTGAACCCGCTGCGTGGTGTCCGCGCCGTGACTCAGGATCGACGCGGCATCGCCCTTCTGCAGGATCGATGCGGCCTGGTTCTGCTCGGCCGAGGTCAGCGCGGCATGCGCGGCGGCGGCGAATTCACCGGCGCTGCTGTAGCGGTCGGCCGGATTCTTGGCCATCCCCTTGGCGATCACGTGGTCCAACGCCTCGGGGATCAACCCGGGCCGCAACTGGCTGAACCGCGGTGCGGGCTCCATCAGATGCGCGGCGACCAGGCGTTCGATGCTGTCGGCGCGATACGGCGGCGACCCGGTCAGGGACTCCGCCAATACACAAGCCAGCGAATAGATGTCGGCGCGGTAGGTGACCTCACCGCTGCTGAACCGCTCCGGGGCCATGTAGGTGTAGGTACCCATCGCGGTCCCGGTCTGGGTCAGTCCTGGATCCGCGGCGGCGCGGGCGATGCCGAAGTCCACCAGATAGGCGAAGTCGCTGTCGGTGACCAGGATGTTCTCCGGCTTGACGTCGCGGTGGGTCACCCCGTTGCCGTGCGCGGCATCAAGCGCCGCCGCGATCTGACCCACGATGGCGACCGCACGACCCGGGGTCAGCGGACCGGTGCGCCGCAGCATGGTGCGCAGATCGGTGCCGTTGATCAGGCGCATCTCGACGAAGAAACAGCCGTCGATCTCGCCGTAGTCATGGATCGGCACCACATGCGGCTCGGTCAGCCGGCCCGCGGTGTCGGCTTCACGTTGCATCCGTTCACGGAACACCGCGTTGCCCGACAGCTGCTGGGAGATCAGTTTCAGCGCGACCACACGGTGTTTACGGGTGTCCTCGGCCTCATAGACCTCCCCCATCCCGCCGCGACCAATCAGCCGCACCAGTTGATATGGCCCAAAACGCGAACCTGCGCGCGATCCCGGCTCAGTCACCGTGACGCTCCCTTCAACCACTCGGGTAACCAACTGGTGAACAGCTGGTTACCGGCAACACGGTAATTGATCATCTAGCTGGCCACAACAGCGCCATGCTACTCATAGCGAATTCGTGGACAGGGCGTTTTCAGAATCAGCGCCATCCGGCATGAGCACCTGTTGACCGGTGCTGCGCCGCGCGCCCGCCCCCCTGATGAAATCCACTGAATCCATTGTTTTCCTTGAAAATTCCGGTGGTGCGAGACCGGCCGCGCGGTCGGCCCGGCGCGCCGTGTCCCCGGCTGCGCCGTCGCCGTTGCCGAACCGGCAGCGTCTATCCCAGCAAAAGATCCGCCCAATTCAGGCGATCGCGTCGACCGCCGTCTCCAATTTGGTTTGGAACTCCGATGGCAGCGGAATGTAGCCGTACTGGTCCAACCCGTCCTGGCCGTCACCGATGGCCGCCTGCATGAACGCCTTGACCGCCTTGCCGGTGGCCTCATCCGGGTACTTCGAGCAGACGATTTCGTAGGTCACCAGCACAATCGGGTAGGCGCCGGTCTGGGTCGGCTTGTAGAACGACGAGGTGTCCACGATCAGGTCATTGCCCTGGCCCTTGAACTTGGCCCCCGCGATGGTCTTGCCGACCGTGGCGGTGGTGATCGAGACCGGGTCCGGGCCGGCCGAGGTGATGATCGAGGCGATGCTCAGCTGGTGGCCCACCGCGTAGGACCACTCGTTGTAGGTGATCGACCCGTCTGTCTGCCGCAGCAACATCGACGTCCCGTCGTTTCCGACCGCGCCGTCACCGACCCCACCGTGGAACTCCTTGCCGGCACCATGGCCCCAGGCGCCGTCGGACGCCGCATCGAGGTACTTCTGGAAGTTGTCGGTGGTCCCGGATTGATCGGCGCGGAACACCACGTGGATCGGCTCGGATGGCAGGTTGGTCGCCGAGTTCAATGCCTTGATCGCGGGATCGTCCCAGGCGGTGATGGTGCCGTTGAAAATTTTGGCGAGCGTGGGCCCGTCGAGGTTGAGCTGGGTGACGCCGCCGATGTTGTAGCTGATCGCGATCGGCCCGAACACCGTCGGAAGATCCCAGGCCGGGGACCCGCAACGCGCCGATGCGCGGTCGGGCTCGCCCTTGCCGGGATCCAGTGGTGAGTCCGAACCCGCCAGATCGGTTTGATTGCCGACGAACTCCGCCACACCGGCACCGGATCCATTGGCGTTGTAGTCCAGGGTGTAGTCCGGGCAGGACCGGATGTAGGCGTAGACGAACTGCTCGATCGCGTGCGATTGCGCGGTCGATCCACTGGCCTTGAGCTTCTTCTTGCCGCCGCAGTCGACGGCGATCGACGACGCCTTGGACGGCTTTTCTGACGAGTTGTCGGAGTTGCCACCGCAGGCCGGCAGCACCAGCGCACCGGCGACCAGCAGGCTCAACACGGCGCGAGATCGGTTGAACTTCACGGGACTCCTCTGGTCAGGTCAGCTCTGGACAGATCAGGTGGGACTGCTGCCCAGCAAGTTACCTCAGGGCGGCGACACGGGTTGTCACAATGGCACCGGTACAGCGACGACGCTGGTCGAGGCCGCCGAGCCCGAGCTGCGCAAGGTCCCAGTAAGGTCACCGTGATGAAGCCCCTCGACGGATTCCGGGTGCTCGACTTCACCCAGAATGTGGCCGGTCCCCTGGCCGGGCAGGTGCTGGCCGATCTGGGCGCCGAGGTCATCAAGGTCGAAGCGCCCGGCGGTGAGGCGGCCCGCCAGATCACCTCGGTGCTGCCCGGCCGCGCGCCGCTGGCCGTCTATTTCCTGCCCAACAATCGGGGCAAGAAGTCGGTGGCGGTGGACCTGACCACCGCCGAGGCGACCCGGCAGATCCTGGGACTGGTGGACACCGCCGACGTCGTCCTGGAGGGCTTCCGGCCCGGAGTGATGGAGAAACTCGGGCTGGGCCCCGACGAATTGCAGTCGCGCAACCCGCGATTGATCTACGCCCGGCTGTCGGCCTTCGGCGGCAACGGGCCGCACGGCAACCGACCCGGGGTGGATCTGATGGTTGCCGCCGAAGCCGGGATGACCACCGGGATGCGCACCGCGGACGGTAAGCCCCAGATCATCCCGTTTCAGCTGGTGGACAACGCCAGCGGCCATGTGCTGGCCCAGGCGGTGCTGGCCGCGCTGCTCAACCGCGAACGTCATGGGGTGGCCGACGTGGTCCGCGTCGCCATGTATGACGTCGCGGCCAGCCTGCAGGCCAACCAGTTGACCGTGCACCTGAACAGGCCCAGCGCCGACCGGCCCGCGCCGAGCGCCCCGCGACGCCGCAGCGTCGGCTTCGCCACCCAGCCCTCTGACGCGTTCCGCACCGCCGACGGATATCTGGTGCTCAGCGCATACGTGCCCAAGCACTGGCGGTCGCTGTGTGACGCCATCGGCCGCCCCGACCTGGTCGACGACGAGCGGTTCGCCGATCAGCGGTCACGGTCGATCAACTACGCCGAGCTCGGCGACGAGCTGGAGGCCGCGTTGGCGGCCAGGTCCGCCGCCGAGTGGGTCGAGATACTGCACCGCAACGGCGTCATGGCGTGTCTGGCGTACACCTGGAAGCAGGTGGTCGCCACGCCGCTGTTCGCCGAGAACGATCTGGCGTTGACCGTGGGCAGCGGCGACGACGCCGTCACCGTGATCCGCACACCCGCGCGCTACTCCACCTTCACCGCCGCGGCCACGCAGCCGCCACCGGAACCGGGTCAACACAACGACGAATTCTTGTCTCGCTGAGTCTGCGGCAATGCCGAGGCGCATTCGCACTTCTGCGCCACAGCGGCACAGTCAACGCGAGGTATCTCAGCAACCGCAATCGTCGCCGCGCCAGGACCGGAAGCCCTGCCACACGGCGGCCCCGGCCACCGCCAGCCCGATGACCGGGTCCAGCCACCAGCCGCCCGACCAATTGGCGGTGACGGCCAGCCCCAGCAGCACGGCCGCCGCCTGGATCGCACACAGGTAGTTCTGCACACCCTCGCCGACCGTCGCCGCCGACGCCAACCGGGCCCCGAGCCGACGTTGCGCCCGCCCCAGGATCGGCATCACCAACACCGCGACAGCGGTAACCGCGATCCCGATCACGCTGGTCTCGCTGTGCCGCTCCCCCACCAGATGATTCACCGATTCCGCGACGATGTAGGGCGCGCTGATCCAGAACGACACCGCCACACCGATTTGCGCCCGCCGTTCGGCGGTGTCCGACAGCGTCCGCGCCCCAGTGAACCGCCAGATGACCACCGCGCCGGCCAGCCCCTCGGGGATGCTGCCCAACGCCCATCCGGTCAGCGCGACGGACCCGGCCGACAAGCCCTGCCACAGCCCCACGGTGCCCTCGGCCGCCACCAGCACCAGGCTGATCCACGCCAGTCGGCGCGCCCAGCGCGCGGCGCGATGCCATCCGGCGTCGTACACCAAGCGGCCATGCCCGTGCTCGTGGTGGTGGTCGTGACCGGCTTCCGCACCACAACCGTCGTCGACGACAGCGGCCGGGCGGGGGGAAGTCACCCGTTGATGGTATCGCTTCCGCGTACCGGCCACCGACTCGTAGGCTGGGCAGACGTGACTGGCCGTATCGCCGCACCCGCCTTCGCCGCCAAGCTGTGTTCAGCCCAGGACGCGGCCGCAATGATCGGTGACGGCGACACCGTCGGGATGAGTGGGTTCACCGGATCCGGCCATCCCAAGGCCGTCCCGCCGGCGTTGGCGGAACGAATCGCCGCGTCGACGAGCGGCGGACGACCGCTGCGGGTCAATGTGTGGACCGGCGCCGGGACCGGGCCCGACCTCGACGGTGCGCTGGCCGCGGTCGACGGCATCGGGTTACGGCTGCCCTATCAATCCGACCCGGTCCTGCGCGCAGCGATCAACGCGGGACGCGCCGAATACCTTGATCTGCATATCGGTCAGGTGGCGCCGATGGCCCGCCACGGTGTGCTGGGCCACCTGGACGTCGCGCTCATCGAAGTGGCCGGAATCACAGCCGCCGGTGACCTGATCCCGGCCACATCGGTTGGCAACAACCAGACCTGGCTCGACCTGGCCGACCGGGTGATCCTGGAGGTCAACTCCTGGCAGCCCGAACAACTGGACGGGTTGCACGACATCTATGCCGGTGTCCCGCGGGCGCCCATCCCGATCACCGCGCCGGGCGACCGTATCGGCGTGCCCCATCTGCACTGCGCCGCCGACAAGGTGGCCGCGGTGGTCCTGACCGACGCGCCCGACCATACCGATACCTTCAGCGCACCGGATACGGTGTCGCAGCAGATCGCCGGGCACATCGTGGATTTCCTAGCCGGCGAGGTCGCCGCTGGCCGGATTCCGCCGGCTCTGCTGCCGTTGCAATCCGGGGTCGGCAACGTGCCCAACGCGGTGCTGGCGGGACTGGCCGACGGTCCGTTCGAAAACCTCACCGCCTACACCGAAGTCATCTCCGACGGCATGCTGGCGCTGATCGACTCCGGCGCGATGACGGTGGCCTCGGCCACCTCGCTGTCGCTGAGTGCGCAGGGCGTCCAACGGTTTCGCGCCACCGACTACCGCGGCCGTGTGGTGCTGCGCGACCAGGAGATCAGCAACCATCCCGAGGTGCTGCACCGGCTCGGGGTGATCGCGATGAACAGCATGATCGAGGCCGACCTCTACGGCAACATCAGCTCCTCGCATGTGCTGGGCAGCCGGATGATGAACGGCATCGGCGGGTCCGGGGACTTCGCCCGCAACGGCTACGTCGCCATCTTCATCACACCGTCGCTGGCCAAAGGCGGTGCGATCTCCACGATCGTGCCGATGGTGTCGCATGTCGATCACACCGAACACGACGTCGACGTGATCGTCACCGAGCAGGGGCTGGCCGATCTTCGCGGGCTGTCCCCCAAGCAGCGGGCCCGGCGGGTCATCGATCGCTGCGCACATCCCGACTTCCGGGCCGCACTGGACGACTATCTGGACCGCGCAATGCGATTCGGCGCCGGGCAGCACACCCCGCACCTGCTCGCCGAGGCGCTGTCCTGGCATGTCCGATACCTGGCCGACGGCACCATGCGCGGCTGAGCAAACCTATACGAATTCCCAGGCGGCTCGCGCAATCGCCAACTCCTCGTTGGTCGGCACCACCAGCACCGAAACCGCCGAATCGTCGGTCGAGATGATCCGGGCCTGCCGCGTCGAGGCCCGGTTGCGTTGCGGGTCGACGCCGATACCGAGCCCTTCCAGCCCGGCCAGCGCATCCTCGCGCACGCTGGCGACGTTCTCCCCGACACCCGCGGTGAAGGTGACGGCATCGACCCGGCCCAGCACCGCGAGGTAGGCGCCGACATACTTGCGCAACCGGTGCACATATACGTCGTAGGCGACCTTGGCCGCGGTGGATCCGTCGGAGATCTGCTGGGTGAGTTCCCGAAAGTCGTTGACCCCGCACAGTCCGGCGAGCCCCGAGCGGCGGTTGAGCAACTCGTCGATCTGCTCGACGTCCATGCCGGCGCTGCGCCGCAGGTGCAGCAACACCCCGGGATCGATGTCTCCGCAGCGGGTTCCCATCACCAGGCCTTCCAGCGGCGTCAACCCCATCGAGGTCTCCACGGCCAGCCCGCCGCGCACCGCTGAGGCCGAGGCGCCGTTGCCCAGATGCAGCACGATGGTGTTCAGCTCCGACAGCTCTCGGCCCAGCACGCTGGCTGTCTGACGGGAGACGTATTCGTGTGAGGTGCCGTGGAATCCGTAACGGCGGATGCCGTACTGGGCTGCGACGTCGCGGTCGATCGCGTACAGCGCCGCCGCGTCGGGAAGCGAATGAAAGAATCCGGTGTCGAAGACCGCGACATGCGGCACATCCGGGAAGTCTTTGCGGGCCACCTTGATTCCGACGGCGTTGGCCGGGTTGTGCAACGGCGCCAGCGCGGAGAGGCGTTCGATCTCGGCCAGCGTCGCATCGGTGATCAGCGTGGGCTCATAGAACCGCTGGCCGCCGTGCACCACCCGGTGACCGACCGCCTTCACCGCGGTCAGGTCGGCCCCGGAGTCGTCGAGGATCCGGTAGGCGCGCCGGAATCCCTCGACGTGATCGGGGATACCGCTGCCCGGCTCGCCGATCTGTTCCACCAGCCCGGAGGCCACCGCCGTGCCGGCCACCGGGTCGACGAGCTGGAACTTGATCGACGACGAGCCCGAGTTGAGTACCAGCACAACCCCGGTCATGGTGATTCCCCCTGGGCCTGAATCGCGGTGATCGCAACGGTGTTGACGATGTCGTCGACGAGCGCGCCACGGGACAGGTCGTTGACCGGTTTGGCGAGCCCTTGCAGCACCGGCCCGATCGCGACCGCACCCGCGGTGCGTTGTACCGCCTTGTAGGTGTTGTTCCCGGTGTTCAGGTCCGGGAACACCAGGACCGTGGCCTGGCCGGCCACCGCCGAATCCGGCAGCTTGGTGGCGGCTACGGTCGGTTCCACCGCGGCGTCGTACTGGATCGGACCGTCGACCGCCAGATCGGGGCGCCGCTGGTGAACCAATTGCGTTGCCGCACGCACCTTGTCGACATCAGCCCCGGCACCGGAGTCGCCGGTGGAGTACGACAGCATCGCCACCAGCGGTCGAATTCCGAACTGGGCAGCCGTGGCAGCCGACGAGATCGCGATGTCGGCCAGTTGTTCGACGGTCGGATCGGGCACCACCGCACAGTCTCCGAACGCCAACACCCGGTCAGCCAGGCACATCAGGAACACGCTGGACACTGTCGAGACCCCGGGCGCCGTTTTGATGATTTCGAACGCCGGCCGGATGGTGTGCGCGGTGGTGTGCGCGGCACCGGACACCATCCCGTCGGCAACCCCCAGGTGCACCATCATCGTGCCGAAATAGGAGATGTCGCGCATGATTTCACGGGCGCGGTCCTCGGTCATCCCTTTGTGTGCGCGCAACCGCAGATACTCGGCACCGAACTGGTCCCGCAGGTCGCTGCGCTCGGGGTCGAGCACCTGCGCGTTGGATAGGTCGACGCCGAGTTCGGCGCCGCGGCGGCGTACCGCGGCCTCCACACCGAGGATGGTCAGGTCGACGATGCCCCGCGCCAGCAGCCGTCCGGCGGCGAGCAGGATGCGGTCGTCGCCACCTTCGGGCAGCACGATGTGCCGTCGTTGGGCACGCGCGCGTTCCAGCAGCCGGTACTCGAACAGTTGCGGGGTGACGGCGGACACTGCCGGCGCCTTCATCCGCTCCACCAGCACGCTGCCGTCGATGTGGCGTGCCATGACCTCCAACGCGGTGTCGACCTTGCGCAGCGCGTCGACGTGGATACGGGCCCGGGTGTGCGACGCGGCCTCCGCCGTCTTGTAGGTGCCGTGCTCGGTGGCGATCAGCGGCAACGTCGGCTGCAGGCCCTTGACCAGCTTGTCGATCGCCGGGTGCGGCAGCAGCCCACCGTTGAGGATGATTCCGGTCAGGGACGGAAAGCCCTGTGCAGCATGGGCGTTCACCAGGGCCAGCAGAACCTCCGACCGATCGGCGGGAACGATGACGACCTGCCCCTCGACGAGCCGCTCCAGGATGTTTTCGGCGGTCATGCCGCCGACCATCACACTCATGGCCTCGCGCCGCAGCAGCTCCGGGTCGCCGCTGTACAGGGTGCCGCCCAGCGCCGCGCAGAGTTCGGCCATGGTCGGTGCGGCCAGCAGCGGCACCTCGGGCACGCTGAACGCCGGCAGCCCGGTGCCGCCCAGCGCCGCGGTAACCGAGGCCAACTGCGCCGGGTCGCAGCGATTGACGATCACCGCCAGCGGCCGGGCATACCCGGCGGCCAGTTCGGTCAGGCACCGCCCCGTGATCTGAGTGACGGTGTCCGGGTCGCGGCCGTGCCCGTTGATGGCCAGCAGCATCGGTGTACCGAGGTTGGCCGCGACGCGGGCGTTGAACGCCAATTCGGTGGGGTTGACGACGTCGGTGTAGTCGCTGCCGACCACCAGAACCACATCACACTGGGCGGCGACGGCGTGATAGCCGGCGACGATGTCGCTCAACGCTGCCGCCGAATCCTGGTGCACCTGCTGGTAGGTGACACCCACGCACTGCGAGGAGTCATCCAGGGTGGCGGTGGCGTGCGCGAGCAGCAACATCAGCAGCTCATCGGGTTCCTCGCGGGACCGCACGACCGGCCGGAACACCCCGACCCGCCCGACCGACGCCGCCAACAGGTGCACCAGCCCCAGCGCCACAGTGGATTTGCCGGTGCCGGCCTCCGCAGCGGCCAAGTACAGACCCGATGGTTCCGTGGACACGGAACCATCGGGTCGCTCAGCGCTCGATGTCAACATCGGAAATGTCGCGCCCGCCTAGCCACAGACCCAGCACCTCGGCAGTGCCGCGCACCCGGATACCGCGGCCCATCGGCTTACCGACTCCGTTCGTCGGTTCCACCCGGTATTTGAGGAGCGTGGGCTGGGCCTTCTGGATGGTCAGCAACATCCCCTCACGCAGGATCGCGGCCTCCTCCACCTCCGGCAGCACCCGGCTACGCCCAAGTCCACGCAGCACGTCCTGATGGTGCATTGCCACATCGCCGAGCAGCAGCCCGGCCAGTCGGCGATCCGTCGGCTTAGCCAGATCCGCCCATCGGCGACCCATCGCGATCAGGGTGTCCCGACGCTGCCGGCGACCCGCGGCAACCGCAGCCGCGTTGATCTGGTGCATCCGCCACGGGGCACGCAGATAACGGCCGACGTCGGCGGTACCGATCAAGTGCGCCAACACATCCCGTGGCGACCATCGGGTGCACAGCGTGGGACCGTCGTCGAATTCGGCGTCGGTGAGCGCGTCGACGGTATCCACGAATGCGTGGCGTCCTGCCCGAGCCGCGTCCAGGGTCTGCTGAGAGGGCATGGCTGCAAGTTACCGCAGCAGGTGGCGGCTCATGACGACTCGTTGGATTTGGTTGGTGCCTTCATAGATCTGGGTGATCTTGGCGTCGCGCATCATGCGTTCGACCGGGAAATCGGTGGTGTAGCCGGCACCGCCGAACAACTGCACCGCATCGGTGGTGACCTCCATGGCCACATCGGAGGCAAAACACTTCGACGCCGCCGAAATGAAGCCCAGCGCGGTCTCCCCACGCTCAGCACGCGCGGCAGCGTGATACACCATCAACCGGGCGGCCTCCAACTTCATCGCCATATCGGCGATCATGAACTGCACCCCCTGAAAATCACTGACCGCACTCCCGAACTGCTTGCGATCCTTGGTGTAGGCGATCGCCGCATCCAACGCACCCTGAGCGATCCCCACCGCCTGCGCCCCGATCGTGGGCCGGGTGTGATCCAGGGTCCGCAACGCCGTCTTAAACCCCGTCCCCGGCTCCCCGATGATCCGATCCCCGGGAATGCGGCAATTCTCGAAATACAACTCCGTCGTCGGAGACCCCTTGATCCCCAACTTGTGCTCCTTGGGACCCACGGTGAAACCCTCATCATCGGCATGCACCATGAACGCCGAAATGCCGTTGGCCCCCAGATCCGGATCGGTCACCGCCATCACCGTGTACCACGTCGACTTCCCACCATTGGTGATCCAGCACTTCGACCCATTCAAAATCCAGTCATCCCCGTCGGCGCGCGCCCGGGTGCGCATCGAAGCCGCATCAGAGCCGGCCTCACGCTCCGAGAGCGCATATGACGCCATCGCCGACCCATCAGCCAACGACGGCAACACCTGCGCCTGCAACTCAGTAGACCCCGACAAAATCAGGCCCATCGTGCCCAACTTGTTGACCGCCGGAATCAACGACGCCGACGCATCAACCCGAGCCACCTCCTCGATCACAATGCACGCCGCCACCGAATCCGCGCCCTGCCCACCAAACTCCTCGGGCACATGCACCGCATTGAACCCAGAAGAGGACAAAGCCGCTAAAGCCTCATCAGGGAACCGGCTCCTCTCATCGACATCCTTGGCATACGGAGCGATCTCCTTCTCCGCCAACGCCCGAATCGCCGCCCGCAACTCCTCATGCTCCTCAGGCAGCTTGAACACATCAAACGAGGGATTTCCGCCCCACCCAGCCATCACAACCTCCTCAGTTACTGGCCGGTAACTTTACCTTGTAGCGCAGCGTCCTTCGCCAGCACCGTGTCGGCCAGCTGGTCTTGGAATGCCACCATGCGTTTGCGCAGCGCCGCATCGGCCGAGCCCAGGATGCGTACCGCCAGCAACCCCGCATTACGGGCGCCACCGATGGACACCGTGGCCACCGGGACCCCGGCGGGCATCTGGACGATCGACAGCAGCGAATCCAGGCCGTCCAAGCGCGCCAACGGCACCGGGACGCCGATCACCGGCAGTGGGGTGGCCGACGCGACCATGCCCGGCAGGTGCGCGGCGCCGCCGGCTCCGGCGATGATCACCTCGATACCGCGGTCGGCCGCGTTGCGGGCGTAATCGAACATCCGCTGCGGGGTGCGGTGCGCCGACACCACGCCGACCTCGAAGGGCACGTCGAATTCGGCAAGTGCGTGGGCGGCGTCGACCATCACCGACCAGTCGCTGTCGCTGCCCATGATCACCCCGACGCGCGGGCGGTTGGTGGTGTCAGGCATGTGCGTCCCATCCGTCGGTCCATTGAGCCTGCGATAGCCAGTGTGCCGCCCGCTCGGCCCGCTCGCGCAGGTTTGGCAGGTCCGCCGGGTCGGCCCCGACCAAGTTGATGTGCCCGACCTTGCGGCCCGGACGTTCCGCCTTGCCGTACAGGTGCACTCGCGCATCGGGCAGCCGGGCGAACAAGTGGTGCAGGCGTTCGTCCATCGTCATCGCCGGGGGCTGCGCGGCGCCCAGCACGTTGGCCATCACGGTCAGCGGCGCGACGGCGCTGGTGTCGCCGAGCGGATAGTCCAGCACCGCCCGCAGGTGCTGTTCGAACTGGCTGGTGACCGCGCCGTCCATGGTCCAGTGCCCGGAGTTGTGCGGCCGCATCGCCAGCTCATTGACGAGCAATGCGCCGTCGGGGGTCTCGAACAGCTCAACGGCCAGCACCCCGACCACGCCGAGTTCGTCGGCCAGCCGCAACGCGAGCTGCTGGGCTTCAGCGGCCCGTGCGTCGCTCAGGTCGGGTGCGGGTGCGATCACCACCACACAGATGCCGTCTTCCTGCACGGTCTCGACCACCGGCCATGCGGCGCCCTGGCCGAACGGCGAGCGCGCCACCAGCGCCGCAAGTTCGCGGCGCATCGCGACCCGCTCCTCGACCAGCACCGGCACCCCGGAGCGCAGGAATTCGGCTGCGATGTCGCGGGCTGCGGCGGCGTCGGCGGCCATCGCCACACCCCGGCCGTCGTAACCGCCGCGGGCGGCCTTGACCACGACCGGACGGCCGTCGGCGAACCGGTCCAGCAGATCCAGCTCGTCGATGCCCTCGATCCCGATATAGGCCGGCACCGGCGCGCCGAGTGCCTCCAGCCGGCGCCGCATGACCAGCTTGTCCTGGGCGTGGATCAGGGCCTGCGGCGGCGGCGCCACGTTGATGCCCTCGGCGACCAGTTTCTCCAGCAGCTCGGTGGGCACATGCTCATGGTCGAAGGTCAGCGCGTGGGTGCCGGCCGCGACCCGGCGCAGGTCGTCGAGGTTGGTGTGCGAGCCGATCACCACGTCGGGGCTGACCTGGGCGGCCGGCTCGTCGGCGTCGGCGGCCAGCACGCGCAGCGTTTGACCCAAAGCGATCGCCGCTTGGTGGGTCATCCGGGCGAGTTGGCCGCCGCCGACCATGGCGACCAACGGCGAGGAGGGGGTGTTCGGCACGGGCATCATGGTGTCATGCCCGGTGAGCACTGATTACGCATGAGTAGCCAGAAATACGTAGGATGGCGTGTTGTGTCCTTCACCGACGCCACAATCGCGCGCTTACCAGGGGTGATCCGCCCACTGGCGGAGCGTCACCATGAGCTGATCAAGTTCGCCATCGTCGGCGGGACCACGTTCGTCATCGACTTGGGTGTGTTCTACACCCTCAAGCTGACCGTGCTCGAGCCCAAGCCGGTCACCGCGAAGGTGATCGCCGGCATCGTCGCGGTGATCGCCTCCTACATCCTGAACCGGGAGTGGAGCTTCAAAGACCGCGGCGGCCGTGAGCGCCATCACGAGGCGCTGCTGTTCTTCGCGGTCAGTGGGGTGGGTGTGCTGCTGTCGATGGCGCCACTGTGGTTCTCCAGCTATGTGTTGCAGTTGCGGGTGCCGACGGTCTCGCTGACCGTGGAGAACATCGCCGACTTCATCTCGGCCTACATCATCGGCAACCTGCTGCAGATGGCGTTCCGGTTCTGGGCATTTCGACGGTGGGTGTTTCCCGACGAGTTCGGCCGCAACCCGGACAAGGCCCTGGGTTCGTTGACCGCAGGAGGGATCGCCGAAGCCCTCGAGGACGGCGGAACGGTCACCCTGATGCGGGGCTGGCGCTCACGCCGCAGCCGGTTGACTCAGCTGGGCGATTCGTCGGATCCCAACGTGTCGAAAACCTCGTGATATAGCAGCGCGTGGACGTGTTCCACCTGCGGAATGTCGTGGAACTCCAGCGGATCCTGCGACGCTGATTCGATGATCAGCGTCCCGGTCCGCAGAATCCGGTCGATGAGGCGGTGGGTGAATTCCACGCTGTTGATCCGGGCCAGCGGGATGTCGATGCCGCTGCGGGTGAGCACACCGTGCCGGAACATCACCCGCCGGTCGGTGATCACGAAATGGGTGGTCAGCCAGCCCAGGAACGGCCGCGCCGACAACCAGATCACCAGCAGCAGCCAGATCGCCGCGATCACCCCGTAGATGATGTTCCGGACGTTCTGTGCCCAGTCCTGGGTGCTGACGAAACCGGCGCTGAACGCGGCCAGCGCACTGGCCAGCAGCAGCGCCAGCACCGCCCCGACCAAACGTTTCCAGTGCGGATGGCGGTGCAGCACGACCTGCTCGTCGCCGGCGAGCACATTCTCCGGGTAGCCCACGGCTGAACTCTAAACGCCGGGGCGCAGGTGTGTGACGTCTCCGGCCGAGACGGTTTCGATGCCGGTGCCGGTGTCGATGCGCAACCGACCGAGGTCATCGATGGCCTCGGCGACACCTTCGATCTGCCGATCACCGGGCAGGCTGGCCCGCACCCGGGAGCCCAGGGTGGCGCTGTGTGCCCGGTAGTCGGCGATCAGCGCCGCATCGGCCCCGCACGCGCCACGCCAGGCCTGCAGCCGCCGGGCCAGGGCGCGCAGCACCGCCGCGGCCAGTACGGTGCGATCGGTCGGCGCGCCCAACATGGTCAGCGAGGTCGCCGAGGTGCCTTCGGGTACCTCGGCGACGGTCATGGTCGCGTTCAGGCCGACCCCGACGATGATGACCTGGGTGGGGGCGGCGACTTCGGCGAGGATGCCGGCCAGTTTTCCGTCGCCGACCACGACGTCGTTGGGCCATTTCAGCCGGGCCTCGACGCTAGGAGCCACCTCGGCGAGCGCGTCGATGATCGCGACCCCGGTGGCCAGCGTCAGCCAGCCCCAGCCGCTGGTCGGCACCGCGCCCGCACCGACCCCGACCGACAGGGCGAGCTGGCTGCGCGGCGGGGTCGACCAGTGCCGACCGTGGCGGCCCCGCCCCGCGCTTTGATGCTCGGCCAGCAGCACCGCACCGTCGATGTCCTCGCCGGCGCCGGCACGGGCCAGCAGGTCGGCGTTGGTGGATCCGGTTTCCTCGACCACGTCGAGGCGGCGCCACGACAGGTCGGGCCCGACCAGTTGCGCACGCAGCGCGGAAGCGTCAAGGGCCTCAGTCATGGCGTCATTCTACGGCCGCCGAATGTTGGGTTGTTGCACGCTTTTCGCCGATATCTGTGCAACAACCCGACATTCGGCCTGACTCAGCCGCGCGCCGCCAGGTTGGCGGCCACCTCCTGCAGCCACACCCCCTGGGCGTGGGTGGTGTCGACTTCCTGCTCGAAACGGTCGGTCATCTCCGCGGTGACGTCGGCGGCGTCGACGTAGAACTGCTCATACCAGCGGCGGTGCTGATAGACCGGGCCGTCTTCCTCGGTCAGCAGCGGATTGTCGATGCGGGTCTTGTGTTTCCAGATTTCGACGTCTTCGAGAAATCCCTCGCCGAACAGCTTGCCCATCGAGGCGGCCAGCTTCTGGGCCTTGTCGGCGGGCAGTCCGGGCATCTGCTGCACCGCGACCCCCCACTGCAGCATGAACGAATTCTGGGTGACCGGGTAGTGGCTGTTGATCAGCGCCACCTCGACGGTGAAATCCGGACCGAGGTCGTTGTGCAGCCAGTTGATCATGTACGCCGGCCCGAAGTAGGTGGCCTCCGAGCGCAGATGGGTGCCCTCCCACAGCTTGTCGGGGTCCTCCTCGGTGTCGCGGCGGGGCTTGGACTCCATGAACTGGCTGGCGGTGTGGCCTTCGATGACGTTCTTGAAGTAGGTCGGGTAGGCGTGGTGGATGTAGAAGAAGTGCGCCATGTCGACGTTGTTGTCCACGATTTCGCGGCAGTTCGACCCCTCGATCAGGATCGAATCCCATTGCCACGGTGACCAGATGCCGTCGTCGTAGCCCTCGATGGTGGGCGGCGTCAGCTCCGGGGCCGGGGTGGAGCCTTCCGGGTCGTGCCAGACCAGCAGTTGGCCGTTGACCTCGCAGGTCGGCCAGCGCCGGGTGCGGGCCGCCCGCGGTACCCGGCGTGCGTAGGGTACGTCCACGCAGCGCCCGGAGCTGCCCTCCCAGCGCCAGTCGTGAAAGGCGCACGCCAGCGTGTCGCCCTTGATGGTGCCCATGGCCAGATCCGCCCCCATGTGCCGGCAGTAGGCGTCCAGCACGTGCAGGGCACCGGCGGAATCGGCGAACACCACGACCCGGGTCCCGAAGGCGTTGATGCCGTGCGGTTTCCCGTCTCGGAACGACTCGGCCAAACCCAGGCAATGCCATCCGCGGGCGAACCGGGTCATCGGTGCGCCGGCGTCGATCTCGCGAACGTTCATCGCTGACTCCTTCATGGTTGGGCTGCTTGTCGGGCGGGGCCGCCTTACAGGTAACGCTGCCGGCCGTGGGCGGCGAACTGCGCATCCAGCGCGCGCTTGTCGTCGCCACTCATCCGGGTATACACCGGTTCGCCCCGCCCCACCCAGCGATACACCGGTTCGTCGGTGTGCCAGCGCTGGGCCTGCAACTCCCGTTTGAGCACCTTGTTGGAGCCGGTGACCGGCAGATTGGCCGAGATCCGCAGGAACCGCGGAAACCCTTTGCGGCCCAGGTCCTCATGGCCGGACAGATAGGCCGCGAATGCGGCGGCATCGAACTGCTCGGGATCGGCGACCTCGATCGCGGCCATCACCTGGTCCCCCGACCGCGGGTCGGGCACCGCATACGCCGCCGCGGCGATCACCCGGGGATGACGGCGCAATACCCGCTCGATCGTCAACGCCGACGTGTTCTCGCCGTCGACCCGGATCCAGTCGCCCCGCCGGCCGGCGAAGTACATGAATCCGGCCGCGTCCAGATAGCCGAGGTCACCGGTCCAGTACCAGCCGTTGCGAATGCGGTCGGAGTCTGCGTCATCGTTCTTGTAGTAGCCCTCGAAGGTGCGGGTCCCGGCCTTGTCGACAATCTCACCGACCGCATCGTCGGGGTTGAGGATGCGACCATGATCATCCAAAATCGCTGGAACACAGTCGATCATCGTCTCCGGGTCGACCACCGCGACGCCGGGGTGCGCTGGGCGGCCCAAGGCCCCGGGCGGTGCGTCCGGTGCCAGCGCCACCGCGCCGCCACCCTCGCTGGAGCCGTAGCCCTCGTACAGCTCGGCGCCGAAGCGGCGACGGAACTCTGCCTGGTCATCGGGCGAGGCCTCGGTCCCGAACCCGCGCACCAGAGGATTGTCGGCGTCGTCGGGCTGCTCCGGGGTGGACATCAGGTAGCCCAACGCCTTGCCGACATAGGTGAAGAACGTGGCACCGAAATACCGGACGTCGGGCAGGAACCGTGACGCCGAGAAGCTCGGGGTCAGGCATACCGTGGCGCCGTTGGCCAGCGCCGGCGCCCACAGCGCCATGATCGCGTTGCCGTGGAACAGCGGCATGCAGCAGTAGTCGACGTCCTCGCGGACGTGGCCGAACTTCTCTGTTGCGGCGTAGGCGATCCCGGCCAGCCGGCCCTGGCTGCACTTGACCGCTTTGGAGGCACCGGTGGTCCCCGAGGTGAACAACAGCAGGAACAGCGACTCGGCATCCGCTCCCGGCGCGACGGCGGGGACGACCCGGTGAAGGTCGAGCAGCCGGTCGTAGGAGGGATCGTCGATGACCACGAACCGGTCCGGACCCAGCCCGAGGTTCAGGCCGCGGAGCCGCTGGCACCCCCGGGTGTCGGTGACGATCAGTTGGCAGTCGGCGTGCCGGATCTCGGCTTCCATCTCCGCCGGGCCGCGGGTGGGGTTGATGCCGACGATGGTGGCGCCGACCAGTGCGGCACCACCCAGCCAGAACAGGAAGTCGGGCACGTTGTCCAGCAGCACCCCGATGTGAAAGGGCCCGTCCTGGCGCAGTTTCTGGGCCTGCGCGCCGCGCGCGGCGGACTCGGCGACCACCTCGTGCCACGTCCAGTCCCGTTCGCGGGTGCGCAGCCCGAGATGGCGGTCGCCGACCCGGTCGAGCAACATCGTCGCAATATCAGAGCGCATATCAGGCGGAGGCATGCACCAGGTCGATGTACTGCTGCGGTAGGTCTTCGCGCGACAGCTTGGTCACGCTGACCGGACCCGAGTGGTAGGAATCCTCGCCTTCGATCAGCCCCTGCTCATCGATCGGCCACAGGATCAGCTGACGGAACACGACCAGGTAGTCGCCGGATTCGTCGTCGACCTCCACACCGATGCCGGCCGCCGCCGCGCCCGGGTAGATCATCTTGAGGAAACCCTCGGTCACCAGGCAGTAGTCGTCGACGACCAGCCGCTGGATCTCGAACTCCAGCACGTTGGCCTGGGACTCCACGAACGCGCTGTAGTAGGTGCGCACACCGTCGGTGGTCTTCGGGCCGACGTCCTGGCCGTCCACCCAGAAGTGGTAATCCGGGTTGGGGCTCAGCGTCGCCATCAACCGGTCGAGGTCGGGTGCGGCCTCGGCGTACATGTGCTCGAGCACCGAGCTCAGCACCAGACGGTGACGTTCGTTGGTGGTTTCGGCCAGTCGCTTCTCCAGCGTGCGCCACGTTTGGGTCGGATCGATAATCGCCATGCGGCAATCATCACCAACGGCCCCGCCCCTGGTCATCAGCCGTGCGTCGACAGGTTGCACGCATCGACCCGACAATTGTCGGGTTACCCTTCGGGTCGGTCCGGCTCGGTCAGTTCGGCCGAGGACAGCCCGATCCGGCGGACCATCAGCACCAACGTGGCCATGAACCGGTCCATTGGGTCGTCAAGATCCCATCCCATTGCTGCTTCGATGTGCGCCAGCCGCGCGGCGACCGTGCTGTGGTGCACGTGCAACTCGGCCGCGGTGCGCCGCAATGACCCGAATACGCAGAACGCCTCGGTGGTACTGATCTCGAGTGCACCTGTCGGTGTCGCCGCGATCTGGTTGATCCGCGTGACATCCGGGTTGCGTGCCACCTGCTCGGCGGTCAGATCGGCCAGCAGATCCAGCGCGCTCAGGCGTTCGTAGGCGACCGCTCGCCGGCCGTAGCCTGTCGATGACGCGAAACGCAGCGCATGCAGCGCTTGACGCCATGACGTTCCGGCCGCGAAAACGCTGACACCGGAACCGATCCCCACCCAGGGGCCGCGATCGGATCCTGCGGTCCGGGGCGCCGGGAATGCCGCGACGATGGCGCTCTCCAGCTCATCGGCGAAGGCCCGGCTGTCCACCACCCCTTGGCACAGCACCGCGGTCGCGCGGCCGATCCGGGCCGAGCGGACCGACAGACCCGGCAGACGGCCGGTGATGATCCGCAGCGCCTCCGGCGGGGAATGCGCCGACACGGCCAGCACCCGGGTTTCCCGCTCCTCATCCAGGCCCAGCAGGCGGATCGCCCGCGCCCGGTCCTCTCGGTGCTCCTTGACGGACAACACCACTTCGAGCAGCGCCGGGTCGCCCAGCCGCGGGGTCGCCGACGCCCCGGCCCGGTGCAGGGTACGACGAAGTCGGTCGAGCACGACCGAGTCGAGCGCGGCGGCGGTGCCGTCGCGTTCCAGCCAGACGGCCGGATCCTCCCCGGCGGCCGGCGACGTGGGCAGATCAGTGTGTGCGGGTAGCTGTCCCGTCGGGCCGTAGCGCTTCACCGTGCCCGACGCCCACCGGGCCCCGACCGGGCATCCGGCCAGCTCAGCCGCGGTGTGCAGCACGATGTCGGCATCGGCCGCCGCGTCGTCGAGCTCGTCGAACCGGGCGATGATCGCCAGCAAGGCCGCCACATCGCTCATCTGCGGAGGCTACCTCGCGCGGATTGCAGCGGAGTACCCGTTGAATTACTCGGCAAACGTGAGAATGCGCACGTGGGTGGTTGCCAGCCGTGGGGTATTCGATCAGCAACCGTAGGAGTTGATCGAAATGGTTACCCGCCGGCCCGCACGACGGATTCACCACCGCCACAGCCCACAGTCGGTAGCGGTCTCACTCGCCAGTCGATTCATCGTCAAGAACATGGTCCGCGCATGGTCGGTGCAGCCGGACCTCAGCTGGCCGTTCGAATCCGTCGACTGGTTTGCCCGACTGTTGCCATACCGATCCCCAGCGAAGGTCGAGCGGGTCAAGCTGGATGATTGCGCCGCGGAATGGATTCACCTGAGCGCCCACCCGCCGGACCGAGCCATCCTTTACCTGCACGGAGGGGCCTTTTTGACCTGCGGCCTCAATACGCACCGATCGCTGGCGGCCCGGCTGGCCAAGGCGTCCGACGCGGGGGTGCTCAACGTCGCCTACCGGATGTTGCCGTCGCACCAGATCTGCGATGCGGTCGACGACGCGCTCAGTGGGCTTCGTTGGTTGCTGCAGCGCGGCTACGACGCCGAGCGCATCGTCGTCGCGGGCGACTCCGCCGGCGGGTATCTCGCGTTCATGTCCACCTTGGCCGCCATCCGGGACCAGGTGGTGACACCGGCCGGCGTGGCCACCGTGTCGCCGCTCACCGACGCCGACCCGGCCGCGAAGCTCGGCCACCGCAACGCTCGGCGGTGTTCCATGTTTCCGAGCACCGCCCTGTCGGTGTTCGCCCGCTATCTGCGGCATCCGCAGATCCTGTCGCCGGTGGACGTCGACCTGTCGTCGCTGCCACCGGTGACCATCCACGCCAGTTCCGACGAGCTACTGCTCGCCGATGCCGAGCTGATGGCGCAGCGGCTCGCCGCCGCCGAGGTTCCCTGCGATCTGCACCTGTGGGACGGGCAGATTCACGATTTTCCGCTGGCCGCTGATGTGCTGCCGGAGGGACGGCGGGCAATTCGTTATCTCGGCGATTTCGTCCGGAAGGTCACCGAGCCTCCCAAGGACGGCGATCGCGCGGCCTAATCGCGCAGCCTGGCCAGGCGCTCGCGTCGGCGGAACAGTGAACGCGCGCGCTGGCGCATATCGCTCCACGGATCGCCCTGCTCGGCCACCCGCTTGGGTACGTCGCGCAGCGTGAATCGGTCCGCCCGCATGCCGCGGGTCTTGAGCTCTTCCCATTGCAGCGGGGTGGCCACCGGGGCTCCCGCACGGGCCCGCACCGCGTACGGCGCGACCGCGGTCTGGCCGTAGGCATTGCGCATCACATCCAGGTAGACCCGGTCACCGCGACTGTCCTTGCGCATCGCGAGGGTGCGGTGCGCCGGATCGTCGGCGCACACCACTTCGGCGACCTCGCGGGCGAACTGGCGGGCGGTGTCGAAGTCGGCGTCACCGCGCAGCGGTGTCACGACATGCAGGCCCCGCGATCCGGTGGTCTGCAGGTAGGCCGCCAGCCCGAGGTCGTCGAGGACGTCGGCCAGGGCACGCGCGGTCGCACGCACCCTGGCGAAGTCGTCGTCGGACGGATCGAGGTCGAAGACAAGCTGATCCGGGGTGTGCAACCGCGGCACGCGCGACAACCAGCGGTGCGGGGTGATGCAGTCCTGGTTGCCTATCCAGGCCAACGCTTCCCGACGTTGGGCCAGCGGGTGCACCACGGTGGCGCCCTTCTTTCCGCCCTTCTTGGCGACTTCGGCCCGCTGCATCCAGTCCGGCAGCGACGCAGCGAAGTTCTGTTGGACGAAGCCCTCCTCGTCGATACCGCCGGGAAACCGGGTCAGGGTCAGCGGCCGCCCCTTCAGATGCGGCAGCATCACCGGGGCCACCGCGACGTAGTAGGCGACCAAGTCCGCCTTGGTGATGCCATCGTCGGGGAACAGCACCCGGTCCGGGTGGGTGACGTCGACCTTGCGAAGCGTCATCTGTGGGGCGTACCCGCGGGCGCCCCAGACAAACCCCGCCACGCCTAGCGACCCACCGCATTCTTGGCAATTCAGTAAGGACCGCTAAGCTCGACTCCCATGACGAGCGTTACCGACCACACGGCGGAACCTGCCGCGGAGCACACCATCGACATCCACACCACGGCGGGCAAGCTGGCCGATCTGCGGCGCCGCACCGAGGAGACCCTGCACCCGGTCGGTGAAGCCGCGGTGGAGAAGGTGCACGCCAAGGGAAAGCTGACCGCCCGCGAGCGCATCTTCGCGCTGTTGGACGAGGACTCGTTCGTCGAGTTGGACGCACTGGCCCGGCACCGCAGCACCAACTTCGGGATGGCGGAGAAGCGCCCGCTCGGCGATGGCGTGGTGACCGGCTACGGCACCATCGACGGCCGCGAGGTGTGCATCTTCAGCCAGGACGCCACCGTGTTCGGCGGCAGCCTCGGCGAGGTCTACGGCGAGAAGATCGTCAAGGTGCAGGAGCTGGCCATCAAGACCGGCCGGCCGCTGATCGGTATCAACGACGGCGCCGGCGCCCGCATCCAGGAGGGTGTGGTTTCGCTGGGCCTGTACAGCAAGATCTTCCACAACAACATCCTGGCCTCCGGTGTCATCCCGCAGATCTCGCTGATCATGGGCGCGGCCGCCGGCGGGCACGTGTACTCCCCCGCACTGACCGACTTCGTCGTCATGGTCGACCAGACCAGCCAGATGTTCATCACCGGCCCCGACGTGATCAAGACCGTCACCGGTGAGGACGTCACCCAGGAGGAACTCGGCGGCGCGCACACCCACATGGGCAAGTCCGGCACCGCGCACTACGTCGCCTCCGGCGAGCAGGACGCGTTCGACTACGTGCGGGACCTGCTGAGCTACCTGCCGCCCAACAACTACGCCGATCCGCCGCGCTACTCGGCGCCGGTGCCGACCGGCCCGATCGAGGATAACCTCACCGACGAGGACCTCGAACTGGACACCTTGATCCCGGATTCGCCGAACCAGCCGTACGACATGCACGAGGTGATCACCCGCATCCTCGACGACGACGAGTTCCTAGAGGTGCAGGCCGGCTACGCGCAGAACATCATCGTCGGTTTCGGTCGCATCGAAGGCCGACCGGTCGGTCTGGTGGCCAACCAGCCGACGCAGTTCGCCGGCTGCCTGGACATCAACGCCTCGGAGAAGGCGGCCCGCTTCATCCGGACCTGCGACTGCTTCAACATCCCGATTGTGCTGCTGGTGGACGTGCCGGGCTTCCTGCCGGGCACCGAGCAGGAGTACAACGGCATCATCCGCCGCGGCGCCAAGCTGCTCTACGCCTACGGCGAGGCCACCGTCGCCAAGATCACCGTCATCACCCGCAAGGCCTACGGCGGCGCGTACTGCGTCATGGGGTCCAAGGAGATGGGCGCCGACGTCAACGTCGCCTGGCCGACCGCCCAGATCGCGGTGATGGGCGCCTCCGGTGCCGTCGGCTTCGTGTACCGGTCCCAGCTGAAAGAGGCTGCCGAGAGCGGCCAGGATGTGGATGCGCTTCGCCTGCAGCTGCAGCAGGAGTACGAGGACACCCTGGTGAACCCGTACATCGCGGCCGAACGCGGTTATGTCGACGCGGTCATCCCGCCGTCGCACACCCGCGGCTACGTGGCCAACGCGCTGCGGCTGCTGGAACGCAAGATCGTCCAGTTGCCGCCGAAGAAGCATGGGAACATTCCACTGTGAGTCGAGTGAGCGGAGCGAGCTTGTGAGCGACGGGAACGAGACGAACAATCCC
>NZ_JCALCW010000047.1:0-31314 GCF_059812545.1 Mycobacterium sp. NGS50 | reverse complement strand
CCGGCCCAGTCCGCGACACGCTCCACAACCCTGCTTCGGGTGCGCACCCTCTGCCCCTCTCCGCTGGCATAATTGGGGGAAGCGCCCCAAGGAGGCGGGTATGGCCGAGAATCGTCCGACATCGATGGCCATCGACCTGGAGCCGGTGGCGCTGATCAGCGCCGACGGCACCCCCACCGAGGAAACCCGCTACCGCCGCGATCTGCCCGCGGAGACGCTGTGCTGGCTCTACGAGATGATGGTCATCACCCGCGAGCTGGACACCGAGCTGGTCAACCTGCAGCGACAAGGTGAGCTTGCGCTGTTCGCCTCCTGCCACGGCCAGGAAGCCGCCCAGGTCGGCGCGACCGCCTGTCTACGCAAGTCCGACTGGTTGTTTCCGCAGTACCGTGAGTTGGGCGCGTTCCTGGTGCGCGGTATCCCCGCTGCCCACGTGGGCGCCGCCTGGCGTGGAATCTGGAACGGCGGCCTGGAATTCATCGACAAGTGCTGCGCGCCGATCTCGGTTCCCGTAGGCACCCAGACCTTGCACGCGGTGGGTGCGGCGATGGCCGCGCAGCGGCTCGGCGAGGACTCGATCACGGTGGCCTTCCTCGGTGATGGCGCCACCAGCGAGGGCGACGCGCATGAGGCGCTGAACTTCGCGGCGGTGTTCGGTGCACCGTGCGTGTTCTACGTGCAGAACAACCAGTGGGCGATCTCGGTGCCGGTCGCCCACCAGACAGCGGCACCGTCCATCGCGCACAAGGCCATCGGATACGGAATGCCCGGTATCCGCGTGGACGGCAACGACCCGCTGGCCTGTTACGCGGTGATGGCCGAAGCCGCCGAGCGGGCCCGCGCCGGTGCCGGCCCGACCCTGATCGAGGCGGTCACCTACCGGTTGGGTCCGCACACCACCTCCGACGACCCGACCCGCTACCGCAGCCAGGCCGAAGTCGACCAGTGGGCGGTGCTGGACCCGATCCCGCGCTACCGCAGCTACTTACAGGGCCAGGACCTGTGGTCGCAGCGGCTGGAGGAACGCATCGGCGCCCGCGCGGTCCGGCTGCGGACCGAACTGCGTGACGCGCTGATCGGCGCCCCCGACGCCGACGCCGACGAGTTGTTCACCACGGTGTACGCCGAGATCACGCCTGGACTGGAAGCGCAGCGCCACCAGCTGCGGGCGGAGCTGGCGCGGGACGGCTAGGGAGGCTGAGATGACGCAGATTCTCGAACCCCCGATCACGTCGGTGAGTGACACACCCACCGAACTCACGATGGTGGCGGCGCTGAACCGCGCGCTGCACGACGCGATGGCCGGCGACGAGAAGGTGCTGGTGTTCGGCACCGACGTCGCCGCCCAGGGCGGGGTGTTCCGGGTGACCGACGGATTGAGCGAAACATACGGTGCAGACCGGTGTTTCGACACGCCACTGGCGGAGTCCGCGCTGATCGGGATCGCTGTGGGGCTGGCGTTGCGCGGATTGGTTCCGGTGCCGGAAATCCAGTTCGACGGGTTCACCTACCCGGCCTTCGATCAGGTGGTCAGCCACCTGGCCAAATACCGGACCCGCACCCGCGGCGCCGTCGACATGCCGGTCACGGTCCGGGTGCCGTCGTTCGGTGGAATCGGTGCGGCCGAGCACCATTCGGAATCCACCGAGACGTACTGGGCGCACACCGCCGGACTCAAGGTGGTGGTGCCGGCGACACCGGCTGACGCCTACTGGTTGCTGCGGCACGCCATCGCCTGCCCCGACCCGGTCATGTTCCTGGAGCCGAAACGACGCTACTGGGTGCGCGGTTTGGTCGACGTCACCCGGCCGGAACCGCCGATCGGGCGGGCGGTGGTGCGGCGGCGCGGGACCGACGTCACCGTGCTGACGTATGGCGCACTGGTGCAGACCGCCCTGTCCGCGGCGGAAATCGCTGATCGGCAGCGCGGTTGGAGCCTGGAGGTCGTCGACCTGAGGTCGTTGAGCCCGTTGGACTTCGACACCGTCGCCGCCTCGATCCGGCGAACCGGGCGGTGCGTGGTGCTGCATGAAGGGCCGCGCACCCTGGGCTACGGCGCGGAGTTGGCCGCCCGCATCTCCGAAGAACTGTTCTACGAGCTGGAGGCGCCGGTGCTGCGCGCCTGCGGGTTTGACACGCCGTACCCACCGGCACGGCTGGAAAAGCTGTGGCTGCCCGGCCCGGATCGGTTGTTGGACTGCGTCGAGCGCGCCCTGGACATGCCGTGAGCTCGGAGACGTTTCTGGTGCCCGACCTCGGTGAGGGCCTCGATGAGGTGACGGTGTCGTGCTGGAACGTCGCCGTCGGCGACGAGGTGCAACTCAACCAGGTGTTGTGCACGGTGGAGACCGCCAAAGCCGCGGTGGAGATCCCCAGCCCCTACGCCGGCCGCATCGTCGAACTCGGCGGGGAGGAAGGCGCGGTCCTGCCGGTGGGTGCGCCGCTGGCACGCATCGAAACCGGGTCGGGCGCGGCGACCAATGGCGCGACCCGCAAGCCGGTCCTGGTCGGTTATGGGGCAGATGACGCGCTGGACAGCAGTCGACGCCCGAAAGCCAAGCCGCCGGTGCGCAAACTGGCCGCCGACCTCGGCGTCGACCTGGCCGGATTGCCGGCCGGGCCGGACGGTGTGATCACCCGGGATGCGGTCGTGGCCGCTGCGCACTCGACCGATGACGACGTGATTCCGGTCACCGCGGTTCAGGCCGCGATGGCCAAACGGATGACACTGTCGCGCAATCAAATCCCGGATGCCCACGCCAGCGTGCAGGTTGACGGCACCAATCTGCTGGCGCTGCAGGACCGGCTCGGCCAGGACACGGTCACGCCGTTCGTGCTCACGCTGCGGTTGCTGGTCATCGCACTGAGCCATCACCTGATGCTCAACTCCACCTGGGTGGAGGCCCCCGACGGGCCACAGATCCACCGCCACCACGCGGTGCATCTAGGTATCGCGGTGGCGGCTCCGCGCGGCCTGCTGGTGCCGGTGGTCAGCGACGCGCAGGCCAAGACCACCCGCGACCTCGCCGACACCGTGGCCCGGCTGATCCGAGACGCCCATGCCGGCAGCCTCACGCCCGCTGACCTGCGTGGTTCGACGTTCACCGTGTCCAACTACGGTGCCCTGGGATTGGACGACGGGGTGCCGGTGATCAACCACCCGGAGGCCGCGATCCTCGGCGTGGGATCGCTGCGGCCACGGCCCGCGGTACTCGACGATGCGGTTGTCGTCCGGCCACAGATGACACTGACCTGCGCGTTCGATCACCGCATCATCGACGGCGCACAGGTGGCCGGGTTCCTGGGGGAGTTGCGCCGGCTTATCGAGGCGCCCGAGACGGCCCTGCTGGATCTGTAGTCACCGGCGCTGCGCGGCCGCCAGCCGGGCGGCGAACTCCGGGGACCGCGCCGATACCGCCTGCGGCCCCAGCTCGGTGCGCATCGCCAGCTGGTGATGCTCGGTATCCACCGATCCGGGGCTGGCGGTGGCGCGCATGGACGCCTTGGTCGCCACCACCACCTCACGGGGAGCGGCCGCGGGGCCGGCAGCCAGCTCCAGCGCGGCGGCGACCGGATCCTCGGCGACGCGCAGCGCCAACCGATGCTGCACCGCGGTCTCGGCGTCGAAACGCATCCCGAACAGCAGCGCGGCGCGTGCGACCTGGGGTCCGACCGCCCGCTGCAGCATCCAGGTGGCGCCGCCGCCCGGATGCAGACCCAGCTTCTGGAACCGGGCATCGAACACCGCGGCGGGGCCGGCTATCCGCACGTCGGCGGCCAACGCGAGGTTCAGCCCGGCACCCACGGCCGCGCCGTTGACCGCGGCAATGGTCGGCAAGGTGCAGCCGCCGACCGCCATGAACCCGTCGTAGAGCGCCAGCAGGCCCTCCTCGGCGGCGACCCCCAGCGCGCTGAGATCCGCTCCCGCGCAAAACGCTTTACCGGCGCCGGTGACCACCACCGCGTGCACACCGGGATCCTCCTCGGCCCGCTGCACGGCGGCCCGCAGCTGCGCCGACATCGCGGCGGTCACGGCGTTGCGCCGGTCGGGATCGTTGACGGTGATGACCGCGACACGATCGGCGACGCGGTACAGGACGAGTTCTGCTTGGGCCATCGGAAACCTCCGCGGGATCGGGCGAGCTACGCAGGACTCTAACCGGGCGTTTGGGCGCGGCGCTGACTGAGATCGACGTCCAAATTCTGCAAAACGCCGATTCTGGGGGCTGTAGGTGAATCTGGACGTCGATTTCAGTCGGGCCCGCCGTGCCGGGCATCAGCAAACCCGCCGACCTGGGAAAAGCGCCCCCGGCAGGACTCGAACCTGCGACCACAAGATTAGAAGTCATGTGCTCTATCCAGCTGAGCTACGGGGGCAGCGCGGTGGCCAGTCTATCCAACGGCCGTTGTCGGCCTGATGGGCCGCGCAACGCCGACCGAAATGCCCTCCGCGGCACCGGGAATCGGCTACCGTGTGGTCCACGCCACTGGGGAGGAGTATCACCGTGGACCTGGTGCGAGATGGAATCAGACTGGTTGCCGATC
This sequence comes from Mycobacterium sp. NGS50, assembly GCF_059812545.1. NCBI lineage: Bacteria > Bacillati > Actinomycetota > Actinomycetes > Mycobacteriales > Mycobacteriaceae > Mycobacterium > Mycobacterium sp. NGS50. Next base: position 26,769 of record NZ_JCALCW010000047.1, on the reverse strand, counting down.
CGATGGGTACCTGCCGTGCCGGTGCGGTGCTGCTGCGCGGGTCGCCGGTGCTGGCCGGCTGGATGGCGGGCTGGCTGTCCGCGGAGTTCCCGCCGCTGACCGGCCATGCGCTGGCCCGGGCGAGCAGCTGCGCGGTGAGCCGCGCGGTATCACGGTGGGCGACCCAGCGTGCCGATCAGGTGTTGTCTGACGCCCTGGACGCGTCGCTCGGCGCCGGGTACCGCGACGCGGTGTGCCACCCGGTGGACGCGGCACCGGGCTGTGTGGGCGGGTTGTTGCAGGCAGCGGGCCACCGCCGCCGCTATGCGGGACAGACCTCCAACATCTCCTACGGGCCAGGGGCTCGCGAGCATCTGCTCGACATCTGGCGGCCCCGGGACCAGCCGGACGGCCGGCGGGCCCCGGTGCTGGTGCAGGTTCCCGGGGGCGGCTGGACCATCAACGACAAGCGCGGCCAGGCGTACCCGCTGATGAGCCGGATGGCCGGCCTCGGGTGGATCTGCGTATCGATCAACTACAGCCGCAGTCCGCGAAACGCGTGGCCGACGCACATCGTCGACGTCAAGCGGGCGATCGCCTGGGTCCGCGACAACATCGCCGACTACGGCGGGGACCCGGAGTTCATTGCGATTACCGGCGGTTCTGCCGGTGCGCACCTGGCGTCGCTGGCCGCGCTGACCGCCGGCGATGCCGGCCTGCAACCCGGGTTCGAGGATGCCGACACCGGCGTACAGGCGGCCGTTCCCTATTACGGTGTCTACGACTTCACCGACACCGCGAAAATGCACGAACTGATGCTGCCTTTCCTGGAGAATTTTGTGATGCGTACGCGGTACGCCGATGATCGCGCCGCATTCGAATCGGCGTCGCCGATATCGCACGTACACCGTGACGCTCCGCCGTTCTTCTTACTGCACGGCGAAAACGACGCGGTGGTCCCCAGCGTCCAGGCCCGAACCTTTTGCGCCGCACTGCGGCAGGCGGGTGCTGACACCGTGGCCTACGCCGAGTTGCCCAACGCTCACCACGCTTTCGACACCGTGTCCACCACGCGTTCCCAGCTGGCCGCCGCGGCCGTCGCGGACTTTCTCGGTGTCGTTTACGGGCGGTATCTTCGGGCAAACACCGATTCGTGGCCGCTAGCGGTCACGCCGGCCGGCTGAATACCGCCAGGCGCCTGCCGGTGGTCCAATTCTGCCGACTACCATATTAATTCGTTAGACGCATCTGACGTATCGGGTGAATCGGGGCATTTGTCTCGCGCTCAGGCAGCTACCGGGCTAGCGTTGGGTCGACATGGGAGACCGCGGGTTGGGAGGCGACTGTGGGTGAGCTCGTCGATGCGGCTGGGATGCCCGTCGAGTTGGGGGCGGTCGACTATCTGCTGCATCGCGGTGAAGCCAACCCGCGGACACGCTCGGGGATCATGGGGGTGGAGCTGCTCGACACCACGCCCGACTGGGACCGATTTCGGACGCGTCTGGAGAACGTCTCCCGGCGGGTGCTGCGGCTGCGGCAGAAGGTCGTCGTTCCCACGTTGCCGACCGCCGCGCCGCGCTGGGTGGTGGATCCGGACTTCAACCTGGACTTTCATGTGCGCCGGATGCGGGTTCCAGAGCCCGGCACGCTACGCGAGGTGCTCGATCTAGCCGAGGTTGCGCTGCAGTCGCCGCTGGACATCTCCCGGCCGCTGTGGACAGCGACGCTGGTCGAAGGGCTCGCCGACGGCAAGGCCGCGGTCATGATGCACATCAGCCACGCCGTCACCGACGGCGTCGGGGGCGCGGAGATGTTCGGTCAGATCTACGACCTCGAACGCGACCCGCCGGATCGGCCGGTGCCGCCGCAGCCGGTGCCACAGGACTTGTCGCCGAACGACCTGATGCGGGAAGGGGTTAACCACCTGCCCAGCGCCCTGGTCGGGGGCGCGCGCGACGTGCTGACCGGCGCCCTCTCGGTGGTCGGGCGGGTGCTCCGCGACCCGGGCTCGGCGGTGGCCGGCGCGGTGGGCTATGCGCGCTCGGGCGCGCGGGTGATCGGCCAGGCCGCCGAACCCTCTCCGCTGCTGCGCCGCCGCAGTTTGTCCACCCGCACCCAGGGGCTGGAGATCCGCCTCTATGACCTGCACCGCGCCGCCAAGGCCGGTGGCGGGTCGATCAACGACGCGTACCTGGCCGCGTTGTCCGGGGCGTTGGGCCGCTACCACGAAGAACTCGGCGTTCCGATCGCGACGCTGCCGATGGCGGTGCCGGTGAATCTGCGCGCCGAGGCCGACCCGGCCGGCGGCAACCGGTTCACCGGGGTCAACCTCGCCGCGCCGGTCGGGGTGGCCGATCCGGTGGAACGGATGAAGCGGATCCGCGCGCAGATGACCCAACGCCGCGAGGAACCGGCCATGGACATGGTCGGTTCGGTGGCGCCGGTGCTGAACCTGCTGCCCGACCCACTGCTGGAGATGGTGACCAGCTCGGTCGTCGGCTCAGACGTCCAGGCCAGCAACGTGCCTTTCTATCCCGGTGACACCTACATCGCCGGAGCGAAAGTGTTGCGACACTATGGGATTGGCCCGCTTCCCGGGGTCGCGATGATGGTCGTGTTGATCTCCCGGGGCGGGTTCTGCACGGTCACGGTGCGCTACGACCGGGCCGCCGTTCGAGACGAGGAGTTGTTCGTGCGCTGCTTGGCGGAGGGATTCGACGAGATCCTGGCATTGGCCGGAGACCCTGCCCCGCACTGCACGCCGACGTCGTGGACGCCGGTGAACGCATGACGACGGCCAAGGGAACCGCACCGCGCAACCTGCGCCTGCCCGGGTCGGTGGCCGAGATCGCCGCCAGTCCGCCCGGCCCCCACATCGGGGCGTTCTTCGACCTGGACGGAACCCTGGTCGCCGGCTTCACCGCGGTCATCTTGACCCAGGAACGCTTCCGCCGCCGCGACATGGGTGTCGGTGAGCTGATCAGCATGGTGCAAGCCGGGCTCAACCATCAGCTCGGCCGCATCGAGTTCGAGGAACTGATCACCACGGCGTCCGCGGCGCTGCGGGGTCGCCCGCTGTCCGACCTCGACGAGATCGGTGAGCGGTTGTTCGTCCAGAAGATCGCGTCCCGCATCTATCCCGAGATGCGGGCGCTGGTGCGCGCGCACCAGGCGCGCGGCCATACCGTCGTGCTGAGTTCGTCGGCACTGACCATCCAGGTCGAGCCGGTCGCCCGCTACCTCGGCATCACCAACACGCTGACCAACCGATTCGAGACCAACGCCGACGGGGTGCTCACCGGTGGCATTGTGGACCCGATCCTGTGGGGGCCGGGCAAGGCCAGCGCGGTGCAGCGGTTCGCCGCCGAACACGATATCGATCTGCAGGATAGCTACTTCTACGCCGACGGCGACGAGGACGTCGCGCTGATGTACCTGGTCGGCAATCCGCGCCCGACCAACCCCGAAGGCAAGATGGCCGCCGTCGCCCGTCGCCGTGGCTGGCCGATCCTGAAATTCTCCTCCCGCGGCAGCGGCGGCCTGCTGGGGCAGTTGCGGACGGTGGCCGGTCTGGGGTCGATCGTGCCGGTCGGGGCCGGCGCCGTGGGCTGGGGGCTGTTGACCGGGGACCGTCGCCGCGGGGTCAACTTCTTCACCGCGAACTTCCCGCAACTGCTGCTGGGGATCAACGGGGTGCGGCTGAACCTGATCGGCAAAAAGAACCTGACCGCTCAGCGCCCGGCGGTGTTTATCTTCAACCACCGCAACCAGGTGGATCCGGTCATCGCCGCGTCGCTGGTGCGCGACAACTGGATCAGCGTCGGCAAAAAGGAACTCGAGCGCGACCCGATCGCCGGCACCATCGGCAGACTGACCGACGCCGCGTTCATCGACCGCGACGACCCGGCGGCCGCCGTGGAGACGCTGCATCAGGTCGAAGAGCGCGCCAAGAAGGGGCTGTCGGTCCTGATCTCCCCGGAGGGCACCCGGATCGACACCACCGAGGTCGGACCGTTCAAGAAGGGGCCGTTCCGGATCGCGATGGCCGCACGAATCCCGATCGTGCCGATCGTCATCCGCAACGCCGAGGTCGTCGCCGCCCGCGACTCGGTGTCGATCAACCCCGGCACGGTGGATGTGGTGGTGTTCCCGCCGATTCCGGTCGACGACTGGACGGTGGACAACCTGGGTGAGCGGATCGCGCAGGTGCGCCAGCTGTATCTGGACACCCTGGAGGACTGGCCGGACGACGAGGTGCCCGACGCCGCGCTCTACGCCGCCAAGAAGACCGCACCGGCAAAGGCCGCCAAGGCCGTCAAGAAGGCCGCAGCCCGAAAAGCCGCGCCGCGCAAAGCCGTCAAGAAAGCGGCCCCGCGAGCCCAACCGAAGGGCCGGCCATGAGCGCCGGCCCGGCCAGCTTCACCGCGACCGAAGACGCCTTGGTGCTGGCGTCGTTCGACTCGCCGGTGGAGGCCGACCTGGTCAAAGACTGGCTGCGGCGGCAGCGTGCCGAGCATCCGCAGACCAAAGTCGAGGTGGTGGAGTTGCCGCCACGCGACGCCGCGCCGGCGGCCATCGCTCAGTTGGTGGAACAGCTCGAGGCCGACGACGACCGCTCGGTGGTGCCGGTGCGGGTGTTCTGGATGCCGCGGGCCGGCGCCTCGGCGCTGTCGCGGGTGGCGGCGATCCTGCCCGGCCAGGACCCCTACCATCCCAACGAACGCCAGCAGCGGCGCATCGTGCGCAGCGAGCCGACCCGCGCGCGGGTGGTCGCCGGTGAATCCGCCAAGGTCTCCGAGTTGCGGCAGCAGTGGCGTGACCTGACGGTGGGCGACAGCGCCCGCGACTTCGCGCACTTCGTCACCCGCCGCGCACTGCTGGCGCTGGAACGCGCCGAGTACCAGATCCTGGGACCGCAGTACAAGTCGCCGCGGCTGGTCAAGCCGGAGATCCTGGCGTCGGCACGATTTCGTGCCGGCCTGGAGAAGATCTCCGGTGCCACCGTGGAAGAAGCCGGCAAGATGCTCGACGAACTGTCCACCGGGTGGAGTCGGGTGTCGGTGGACCTGGTCGGCGTGCTCGGGAAGATGTTCAGCCGCGGGTTCGATCCCGACATCGACTACGACGAGTATCAGGTCGCGGCGATGCGCACCGGGCTGGAAGCCCATCCCGCGGTGCTGCTGTTCAGCCACCGGTCCTACATCGACGGCGCCGTCGTGCCGGTCGCGATGCAGGAGAACCGGTTGCCGCCGGTGCACGTCTTCGCCGGCATCAACCTGTCCTTCGGGGTGATGGGGCCGTTGATGCGGCGCTCCGGGGTGATCTTCATCCGCCGCAGCATCGACAACCCGCTGTACCGCTATGTGCTGCGCGAGTACGTCGGCTACGTCGTCGAGAAGCGGTTCAACCTGAGCTGGTCCATCGAGGGCACCCGGTCGCGTACCGGCAAGATGCTGCCGCCCAAGCTCGGGCTGATGAGTTATGTCGCCGACGCCTACCTCGACGGCCGCAGCGACGACATCCTGTTGCAGGGGGTGTCGATCAGTTTCGATCAACTGCACGAGACCGCCGAGTACGCCGCCTACGCCCGCGGCGGCGAGAAGACCCCCGAGGGCCTGAGCTGGCTGTACAACTTCATCAAGGCGCAGGGCGAGCGCAACTACGGCAAGATCTACGTCCGCTTCCCCGAAGCCGTCTCCATGCGGCAGTACCTCGGCCCGCCGGGCGGTGACATGGCCACCGACCGGGACGGCAAGCGACTGGCCATGCAGAAGATGGCGTTCGAGGTGGCCTGGCGGATCCAGCGGGTCACCCCGATCAACGCGACCGCGCTGGTGTCGGGGCTGCTGTTGGCGATTCGCGGGCGGGCACTGACCCTGGGGCAGCTGCACCACACGCTGCAGGACTCGCTGGACTACTTGGAGCGCAAGCAGTCCCCGATGAGCACCAGCGCGCTGCGGCTGCGCACGCCGGACGGGGTGCGTGCCGCGGTCGACGCCATGTCCAACGGACACCCGATCACCCGAGTCGACGGCGGCCGCGAGCCGGTGTGGCGGATCGCCCCGGAGGACGAGCACGCCGCCGCGTTCTACCGGAACTCGATGATCCACGCGTTCCTGGAGACCTCGATCGTCGAACTGGCCCTCGCGCATGCGCGCAGCGCCGAAGGGGACCGGCTGGAGGCGTTCTGGTCGCAGGCGATGCGGGTGCGCGACCTGCTGAAGTTCGAGTTCTACTTCGCCGACTCGGCGGCTTTCCGGCACAACATCGCCGAGGAGATGGCCTGGCAGGACGGCTGGGAGACCCACGTGCGGGCCGGCGGTGACGCCATCGACGCCCTGCTCTACGCCAAGCGTCCGCTGATGGTCAACGCGATGCTGCGGGTGTTCTTCGAGGCCTACGAGGTGGTTGCGGACGTGTTGCGGGATGCGCCGGCCGACGTCGGGGAGAAGGAGCTGACCCAGCTCGCGCTCGGGGTGGGCGGCCAGTACATCGCCCAGGGCCGGGTGCGCAGCAGTGAGCCGGTCTCGGCGCTGCTGTTCGCCACCGCCCGCCAGGTCGTCGCCGACCAGAACCTGCTGGCGGCCGCGCCCGGCCTCGCCGAGCGACGGACGGCGTTTCACCAGGAGCTGCGCGCCATCCTGGGGGATATCGACCACATCGAACGGGTGGCGCGTCGGCAGTTCGTCGCCCGCGAAGCCCAGCGCAGCATCACCGATTGACCGGCCGCCGCATCACTGAACCAGAAACTCCGGTCTTCCCAGCGCGCGCCGATGTGGCACCGGCCACTTCGGCGGGCCGCACTGGGATGGCGTGGAGGTGCGCCAATACGCTTGGGTGCATGATCCGCGCCCAACGCGCGCCGGTGTGGCCGCTGCTCACCGGCGTCGCGGTCCTTGCCGGCGGCGTCGCCGCGGGCATCGCCGCGTTGGCGCTGGCCGACGCATTGACCGCCACCGGTCTGCCCGATCCCGGCCCGATGACCACGCTCGGACTCCCGTTCGTGCGGGCGGCCGGCGAGGTCGCCGCGGTGCTGGCGGTGGGATCGTTCCTGCTCGCGGCGTTCCTGGTGCCGCCGCAGGACAACGGTGTACTGGATGGTGCGGGTTATCGCGCGGTGCGCCTGGGCAGCATCGCCTCGGGGGTGTGGGCGGTCTGCGCCGCGCTGCTGGTCCCGCTGACCATCTCCGACGTGTCCGGTCAGCCGTTGGCCAACCACCTCAACCCGGCGACCAGCTGGTCGGTGGCCAGCCTGATCTCGGTGGCATCGGCCTGGCGGTGGACGGCTCTGCTCGCCGTGGTCGTGACGCTGGCGAGTCTGGCCGTGCTGCGCTGGGCGTGGACGCCGATCCTGGTCGTCGCATCGCTGGTGACCCTGGTTCCGCTCGGACTGACCGGTCACTCCTCGGCGGGCGGCTCGCACGACCTGGCCACCAACAGTTTGCTGATCCACCTGGTCGCCGGGGCGCTGTGGGCCGGCGGCCTGCTGGCGCTGCTGGCGCACGCGATGCGCGGCGGTCAGCACGCCGACCTGGCCGCCCGCCGGTTCTCCGCGCTGGCCCTGTGGTGCTTCGTGGCGATGGGCCTCAGCGGTGTCGTCAACGCCCTGGTCCGGGTGGCGCCCTCGGATCTGCTGACCACCAGTTATGGCCGGCTGGTGATCGCCAAGGCCGTGGCGCTGAGCCTGCTCGGGGTGCTGGGCTGGCGGCAGCGGCGCAGCGGGGTCGCCGCGCTGCAGGCCGACCCGAACGCCCGCGCGGCGCTGATCCGATTGGCGATCAGCGAAGCCGTGATCTTCGGCGCCACCTTCGGGATCGCCGTCGGGCTGGGCCGGACACCACCGCCCCCGCCGCGGATCCTGAACCCCTCGATTCCGCAGGTGAAGATCGGCTACGACCTCGAGGGTCCGCCCACCCCGGCCCGACTGCTGTTCGACTGGCGGTTCGACCTGGTCTTCGGCACCGCCGCGATCGTGTTCGCGGGGGTCTATCTGGCCGGTGTGCGCCGGCTGCGCCGCCGCGGCGACGCGTGGCCCGCGGGCCGCACCCTGGCCTGGCTGCTGGGCTGCACCACGCTGCTGGTGGCCACGTCGTCGGGGGTGGGCAGATACATGCCCACCATGTTCAGCGTGCACATGGCCGCGCACATGATGCTGTCCATGCTGGTCCCGATCCTGCTGGCGCTGGGTGCGCCGGTCACGCTGGCCCTGCGGGCGTTGCCGGCCGCCGGCCGCGGCGACCCGCCGGGTATGCGGGAATGGTTGCTGGCCGCGCTGCACAGCCGGGTATCACGGGCGTTCACCCACCCGATCGTTGCCGCCACGCTGTTCGTCATCGGGTTCTACGGCCTGTACTTCACCAGCATCTTCGACGCCGCCGTCGGCAGCCATATCGGGCACATGGCGATGAACGTGCACTTCTTGCTCAGTGGCTACTTGTTCTACTGGGTGGTGATCGGGGTGGATCCCACACCACGGCCCATCTCACCGCTGGTCAAGCTGGCCGTGGTGTTCGGGTCGCTGCCGGTGCACGCATTCTTCGGGGTGGTGTTGATGGGGACGACCACCATCTTGGGTGAGGCCTTTTACCGGTCGCTGCACCTGGGCTGGCACACCGACTTGCCCGGAGATCAGAAGCTCGGTGGTGGAATGGCTTGGGCGGCAGGGGAAATTCCGCTGCTCATCGTCATGATCGCCTTGCTGGTGCAGTGGCGCCGCACCGACGAGCGGACCGCCAAACGATTGGATCGGGCCGCCGACCGTGACGACGACGCCGAATTGACCGCCTACAACGCGATGCTGGCCCAATTGGCCCAGCGCGACGCATCGGGAGGAGACTAGCGCGATGCCAGTCCACCAGGACGCCGACGAACCCGGTGACCCGGCCCCGGCCGAGCTGTCCGCTCCACCGCCGAGCGATCCGGTGATCGTTGCCGCCGGGTTGGGGGTCGACGGTGAACACGGCCCGCTGTTCTCCGGCATCGACCTGGAACTGAGCGCGGGGTTTCACGCCATCCAGATGCCGGGCGGACCCGGACAACACACGCTGCTCCTCACCCTGGCCGGGCGCGTCAAACCCAGCCACGGAACCGTGACCGTGCTCGCCGACACCGAGCCGCGCGCAATCCGGCGGCACTGCGCGATCGCGGCGTTCGCCGACATCGACGAGTTGGAGGAGTCGGTGACCGTCCAGACCGTGCTCTCCGAGCAGCGCCGGTGGCTGGCGCCCTGGTACTCGCGGGTTTCCGCCGACGCCGGACAGCCGGATCTCGGCGAGGTGTTCGGCGAGATTCCGGTGCCGTCGGCAGACACCTTCATCGTCGAACTGTCCGACCTGGAACTCTTCCTGCTTCGAATCACGTTGGCGCTGTTCTCGAAACGCCCGATCCTGGTGGTCGGGGATCTTGAACAGGTGCGCGACAACACCCGGCGGCAGATGGCTGTCGAGCGGCTCGGCGCCCTCGCGGCGGAGCGCAGTGTCATCGTCGGAGTGACCAACCCGCTCGGCGGCGACGCCCCCGAGCACCGCCTGCACGATCACCGCATCCTGACCGAAAGGGGCTGACGGTGCTAGCTGGACTCGCATTCGGCTCGGAGATCAAGCGATTCGGCCGCAGCCGGATGACCCGCGCGGCGATCGTGGTGCTGACGCTGCTGCCACTGGTGTACGGGGCGCTGTACCTGTGGGCCTACTGGGACCCCTTCGGCCACGTGAACAAGATGCCGGTCGCGCTGGTCAACGCCGACCGCGGCGCCGTCGTCTCCGGACAGCGGCTCAACGTCGGAGACGAGATCGCCAGGAGCCTCACCGCCGATGGCAGCATGGACTGGCAGGTCGTCGACCCCGAAGAGGCGCGCACCGGGGTCCAACACGGCAAGTACTACTTCATGGTGGAGTTGCCACCCGACTTCAGCGAAGCGGTTGCCTCGCCTACCACCGGCCAGCCTAAACAGGCCAGTCTGATCGCGGTGTACAACGACGCCAACAACTACATCTCATCGAGCATCGGACGTACCGCCATCGAGCAGGTGCTCAACGCCGTGTCCACCAGGATTTCCGGCCAGGCGGTCAACAAGGTTCTCTCCGTGGTGGTTTCCTCCGCCGCGGGGATCAAACAGGCAGCCGACGGGGCGAAACAACTCGCCGACGGTGCCGTGCAGGTCGATGACGGCGCCGGCCAGTTGGCGGGCGGACTGCACACCGCACGGCCGGCGTCGGTGCAGCTGGCCGCCGGTGCCAAGCAGCTCTCCGACGGCATCAACCAGGCCACTGAACCGCTGCTCACGGTGGCCAAAGCGGCCTCGGTGATCGGCGGCAACACCGATCAGCTGCAGCAGGGGGCGGCCGCACTGCAGCAGGCCGGCGAGCAGATCGGTGCGGTGGCCACCGCGCAGGACACCGCCGCCAACTCGCTGTCGGCGGTGATCGACCAGCTCTCGGCGCGTGGCGACCCGGCGGCCGGGGCGCTGCGCGACATCCAGGACCAGCTGCGGCAACACCAGTTCACCCCGCAGATCCGTCAGCAGCTCACCGACGCCCAGAACGCCGCGATCGCGATGACCGAGCCGCTGCGCACGCCGGGCAGCCCGCTCAAGTCGGCGCTGGACCAGTTCGGCAAGAACGGTCAGGAGCTCACCGCCCGGCTGACCCAGCTGCGGACCGGAGCTCAGCAGCTGGCCACCGGGAACGCCGAACTTGCCAAGGGCATCGCCAAACTCGACGACGGTGCCCAACAGCTGAAGTCGGGCACCGCTCAACTGCGGACCGGATCCGCCGAGCTGGCCACCAAACTCGCGGCCGGTGCCGAGCAGGCGCCCAGCTGGAGTACCCAGCAGAAGGACGCGATCGCCGACGCCATCGGCGGCCCGGTTCGGCTGCAGACCACCCACGAGAACGCCGCCCCCAATTTCGGTACCGGGATGGCGCCGTTCTTCATCACGCTGGCATTGTTCTTCGGTGCCCTGGTGCTGTGGATGGTGTTGCGTCCGTTGCAAAGCCGCGCGATCGCGGCCGAAGTGATCGCGATCCGGGTGGCGCTGGCCAGCTATCTGCCCGCGGCGGTGATCGCGATCGTCCAGTCGATCATTCTGTACGGTGTCGTGCGATTCGCCCTGGGCATGCACGCCGCACACCCGGTGGCGATGCTGGCCTTCATGATGCTGATCTCGTGTGCGTTCGTGGCCGCCACGCAGGCGATCAACGCGCTGGTCGGACCGGCGGTGGGCCGGGTCCTGATCATGGCGCTGCTGATGCTGCAACTGGTCAGCGCCGGTGGGATGTATCCGGTGGAGACCACGTCGCGCCCCTTCCAGATTCTGCACGACTACGACCCGATGACCTACGGCGTGAACGGATTGCGGCAACTGATCCTGGGCGGCATCGATCACCGGCTGTGGCAGGCGATCATCACGCTGGTGTTCATCTGGGCCGGCGCGCTGGTGGTCTCGGCGCTGTCGGCGCGGCGCAACCGGCTCTGGAACCTCACCCGGCTGCTGCCGGCCATCCAGGTTTGAGCAGCACGTCCTAGACGCGCAGTCCTTCCTCGGCGATGGCCCGCGCCTCCTGCTCGGTGGCCACCGACGGTCCAGAACCGGGCAGCGGTTTGCCGGCCACCTCGGGTGTGAACCACACCGTGACGGCACCGACCACACCGGCGAACATCAGGATGTAGGCGGGCACCATCACATTGCCGACACCGGACACCAACGTCTCGGCGATCAGCGGGGTGGTACCGCCGAAAGCCGACACCGAGATGTTGAACCCGATGGCCACCGCGAAATTGCGCACGTTGGTGGGGAACAGCGCCGGCAGCGTGGACGGCGAGGTGCTGCTGAAGCACAGCAACATCACGCCGATCAACATCACCCCGATGAGGCTGACCAAATAGTTCGGTCCGTGCCGGATCAGCAGGAACGCCGGGACGGAGCCGACCACCAGCAACCCGCAACCGGCCCACATGATCGGCTTGCGGCCGATCCGGTCGGACAACCTCGCGACGGCAACCACCGTCACCAGCATCATGGCCAGCGTCAACACGATCATCATCAGGCCGCTGGCGCCGCTGATCCCGCCGACTTGTTTGAGATAGGTCGGCAGGTACCCGGTGAGCATGTAATTGGTGACGTTCTCGGCCAGTACCAGCCCCATGGTGATCAGCAGCGCTCTGCGGTGCCGTACCACCGTCTGCTCGAACTGTCGCCAACCGCGGCCTTCCGGCGTCTGCTGGCTCTCGGTCATCTGCTCGTAGGCCGGGGATTCCTCGATCCGCAACCGCATGTACAACGCGATAAGCGCCAACGGGACGCCCAGCAGGTAGGGGAGTCGCCACCCCCAGCTGTGCATGTCGCCGATCGGCAACTGGGTCTGCAGTCCGGTCACCACCGCCGCGCCCGCCAGGTACCCGCCCAGGGTGCCCAACGGCAGAAACCCGGCCAACGCACCCCGGGTGCGGTCCGGGGCATGTTCGCTGACGTAGGTCATCGCACTGACGTATTCCCCGCCGGTGGAGAAACCCTGCAGGATGCGCGTGACGATCAGCAGTACCGGCGCCCAGATGCCGATGCTCTCGTAGCCGGGCAGCAAGCCGGTCACCGTGGTACCCACCGCCATCAGCGTGACCGTCATGATCAGCACCTTCTTGCGCCCGATGCGGTCACCGAGCGACCCGAAGACGATGCCGCCGAACGGTCGCACCGCGAACGCCGCCGCCAGCGTGCCGAAGGTGGCGATCAGGCCGACTGCGCTGGAACTGTCACTGGGGTAGAACACCTGCGCGATGGTGGTGGCAAGAAACCCGTAGATGCCGAAGTCGTACCACTCCATGAAATTGCCGACCGCGGTGCCCGCAATCGACCGGCGCAGCTCCGCCGGATGAGAAACGCGAATCTCCTCGCGGGTCCACTGTCGTCGGCGAGTGGGTTCATCGAGGTCTCGTCGGCTTGAGATTCCCACTGCAAGCCGTTATACCACGTACCCAGCTGCCGCGCCGGACGCCGTCGCCCGCGAGCGTGTCCAATTCCTCGATGTTTCAGACCAATACGGCCCGCAACCAGGTGTGTCGCCGATGATCCAGACCGCGGCCTCTACGATGGCTGGCATGGTAAATGGACCCGCACTGCGGGCACCACGCCCCTGGTTATCGATGCGCAGCTTGTTGACGGTTCTCGCCGTTGCCGTCGTCGCGAGTTGCGCCTCGCCGCCCTCGGCTCCACCTCCCTCGTCGACGTCGGCGCCCACCCCGGTGTCGTCGGCTGCGTCGTCATCGTCGGCGTCGTCCAAGCAGCCCGACCATCCCTTGCCGGACCCCGCCGCGTTGCTCGAACAGTCCAGCGCCGCCACCAAGAAGCTCAAGAGCGCGCACCTGGCGCTCTCGGTGAGCGGGGATCTTGAGCAGATGCCGGTCAAAGCGTTGGAGGGTGACCTGACCAACGAGCACAGTGCCGAAGCCAAGGGCAAAGCCGAGATCACCATCATGGGCGCGGACGTGGACATTCGGTTCGTCGTATTCGAGCGGCGCCTGTATGTGGCCATGCCGCAAAGTGATTGGCGGGATTACGGGCCCACCTCCACGATCTACAACGTAGCCGCCACGCTGAACCCGGATACCGGGCTGGCCAACCTGCTGGCCGACTTCATCGACCCCAAGGCGGAAGCCCGCGAAACCGTCGGTGGCCACGACACCGTCCGGATCAGCGGGAAGGTCACCGCTGAGGCGGTCAACAAGCTGGTGCCGCTGGGTGTCAGCAAGCGGACGTCCTGCACGGTCTGGATCCAGGAGAGCGACCAGCACCAGCTGGTTCAGGTCAAGCTGGAGCCGAGTAAGGGCGATTCGGTCCAGATGCTCCTGTCGAACTGGAACGTGCCGGTCAGCGTCGAGAGGCCGGCGGGGCGCTGACCCGCAGCGGCTGTTGGCCGGTTCTCCACAGAAGCCATTTCCTCCACAGGTGCCACCGATTTCGGTGGCCGGTGCCGCCCGGTTGTCGGGTGGGCTGCGTCCAATGGGACTGCATCCGGCGGGTGACCGCCTCAGGAAAGGAAATGAGCAATGTTCGAGACAACGGTGAGCATCATCGGCAACATCGTCAACGACCCGATCCGCCGCAGGGTCGGCGACCAGGAGGTGATCAAGTTCCGGGTCGCCAGCAATTCGCGCCGTCGCACCGCTGACGGCGGCTGGGAGCCCGGCAACTCGTTGTTCGTCACCGTCAACTGCTGGGGACGCCTGGTCACCGGGGTCGGTGCCTCGCTGTTGAAGGGTTCCCCGGTCGTCGTGGTCGGTCACCTCTACACCAGCGAGTACGAGGACAAGGAAGGCATCCGCCGGTCATCGGTGGAGATGCGGGCCACCGGTGTGGGGCCCGACCTGTCGCGCTGCATCGCCCGGGTGGAGAAGATCATCGCCGCCGGGCCGGACACGGCGCCGTCGCCATCCGCCGAGGTCGACGGCGGTGGGTCGGCGAACGAGGACACTACCGAGGCTGATCAGCAGCCCGGGGCGGGTTTGCCGCTGTCGGCGTAAGCGGCCGCAGGCCGTGCCAGGCTCGCCACCTAGGATGGTCGGCGAGTATCGGGAGACCAGGAAGGCAACACCGCGGCATGGCTGAATACATCTACACGATGCGGAAGGTCCGCAAGGCGCACGGCGACAAGGTCATCCTTGACGACGTCACGCTGAGCTTCCTGCCTGGAGCCAAGATCGGCGTGGTGGGACCGAACGGGGCCGGAAAGTCCAGCGTGCTGCGGATCATGGCCGGGCTGGACAAGGCCAACAACGGCGACGCGTTCCTGGCCAACGAGGCGACGGTGGGCATCCTGCAGCAGGAGCCGCCGCTCAACGAGGAGAAGACCGTCCGCGGCAACGTCGAGGAGGGCCTCGGCGACATCAAGGTCAAGCTGGACCGGTTCAACGAGGTCGCCGAGCTGATGGCCACCGACTACTCCGATGAGCTGATGGAGGAGATGGGCCGGCTGCAGGAGGAGCTGGACCACGCCAACGCGTGGGACCTCGACTCCCAGCTGGAGCAGGCCATGGACGCGCTGCGCTGCCCGCCGCCCGACGAACCGGTCACCAACCTGTCCGGCGGTGAGCGGCGCCGGGTGGCGTTGTGCAAGCTGCTGCTGTCCAAGCCCGACCTGCTGCTGCTCGACGAGCCGACCAACCACCTCGACGCCGAAAGCGTGCAGTGGCTCGAACAGCACCTGGCCGCCTACCCGGGGGCGATCCTGGCGGTCACCCACGACCGCTACTTCCTCGACAACGTCGCCGAGTGGATCCTCGAGCTCGACCGCGGCCGCGCCTACCCGTACGAGGGCAACTACTCCACCTACCTGGAGAAGAAGGCCGAGCGGCTCTCGGTGCAGGGCCGCAAGGACGCCAAGCTGCAGAAGCGCCTGCAGGAGGAGCTGGCCTGGGTGCGGTCGGGCGCCAAGGCCCGCCAGGCCAAGAACAAGGCCCGGCTGCAGCGCTATGAGGAGATGGCGGCCGAGGCGGAGAAGACCCGCAAGCTTGATTTCGAGGAGATCCAGATCCCGACCGGTCCGCGGCTGGGCAGCATCGTGGTCGAGGTTGACCACCTCGACAAGGGTTTCGGTGGCCGCACCCTGATCAAGGATCTGTCGTTCACGTTGCCGCGCAACGGTATTGTCGGTGTCATCGGCCCCAACGGCGTCGGCAAGACCACGCTGTTCAAGACCATCGTCGGGCTCGAACAGCCCGATAGTGGCACCGTCAAGGTCGGCGACACGGTCAAGCTCAGCTACGTCGACCAGAGCCGTGCCGGCATCGACCCGAAGAAGACGGTGTGGCAGGTGGTCTCCGACGGACTCGACCACATCGTGGTCGGCCAGAACGAGATCCCGTCGCGGGCCTACGTGTCAGCGTTCGGGTTCAAAGGCCCCGACCAGCAGAAGCCGGCCGGGGTGCTGTCCGGCGGTGAGCGCAACCGGCTGAACCTGGCGCTGACCCTCAAAGAGGGCGGCAACCTGATCCTGCTCGACGAGCCGACCAACGACCTGGACGTCGAAACGCTGGGCTCGCTGGAGAACGCGCTGGAGAAGTTCCCCGGCTGCGCCGTGGTGATCTCGCACGACCGCTGGTTCCTGGACCGCACCTGCACCCACATCCTGGCCTGGGAAGGTGACGACGACAACGAGGCGAAGTGGTTCTGGTTCGAGGGGAACTTCGGCGCCTACGAGGAGAACAAGGTGGCCCGATTGGGCGCCGAGGCCGCGCGTCCGCACCGGGTGACCCACCGCAGGCTCACCCGCGACTGACCCACCCGCGACCCGGGCTCGGCTGCCGCGACGAACACTCCACCCGGGGCTTCGACATGAATTAGTGTCGGCCCAGACGGCGTGCGGCTATTGGCGCTGAGGGAGGAGCGGTCCGGTGACAGTCCATCCAGGTGCTTCCAGCTCACGCAGTCCTGTTGCGTGGACGTCGTTCTCCCGTGCCGAGGATGTTCCCCAGTGGGTGTGTGCGCTGTATGCGGGCACCTATCGCGGTTCGCACAGCGATGGGCCGGAAACAGCCGGCCAGCTCGCTGACACCGCGATCATCCACCGCGCCGCGGCGTCGGCGGTGATGCCGTCGATGATCAGTGCCCATGGCCGGCTGGCCCAGCATCGCCCCGCCGGGGAGAGTCGGGTCGCCGTCTACGGCCCCGACGACCCGGCGGGGTTCGGCCCCGCGCTGCAGGTGGTCACCGAGCACGGCGCGGAGCTGATCGACTCGCTGGCCGTGCTGCTGCACCGCCTCGGGGTGGCCTACGTGGGCATCATGACCCCGGCGTTCACCGTGCACCGGACCCCGGCGGGGGAGTTGCAAACCGTGGAGCCCCGTACCGATCCGGGTGCGGGCGGCGTCACCGAAACCTGGATCCATGTCCGGTTGGCTCCCTCGGTCGACCAGCAGGCCCTGGCCGAGGCCGGCCGGCTGCTGCCCCACGTGATGGCCGAGGTGCGTCAGGTCGCCACGGATACCGCGGCCATGGTCGGCGCGCTTTCCGACCTGGCGGGGTACGTGGACCGCGATCCCGACGGCCATTTCGACAGCCCGGATCGGCGCGACGTCGCCGCGCTGTTGCGCTGGCTGGCCGACGGTCACTTCGTTCTGCTCGGCTATCAGCGCGGCGAGGTGCGCGATGGTCAGGTGTCGCTGGAATCCGCGCTTCGGCTCGGCGTGATGCGGCTGCGCAAGGCGTCCCATGCCCGGCTGCGCGACGACACCGGGCTGTTGATCCTGGCCCAGGCCACCGTCCCCAGTTATATGCGGATGGGCTCGCACACCTATGTCGTCGTCATCCGCGAGAACGCCGGAACCGCGGTGATCGAGCATCGTTTCGTCGGTCTGTTCACCGTGGCTGCCATGAACGCCAACGTGCTGGACATCCCGGTGATCTCGCGCACCGTCCAGCAGACACTCGCGTTGTCCGAACGGGATCCGAACCACCCGGGCCCGTTGGTGCTCGACATCATCCAGACGGTGCCGCGCTCGGAACTGTTCGCGATGAACGCCGAACGGCTGTTCGCGATGGTGATGGCGGTGGCCGACCTGGGATCTCGCCGCCGCGCCCTGCTGTTCCCGCGTGCCGACCAGCTGGGCCGTTTCGTGTCCTGTCTGGTCTACCTGCCCAGGGACCGCTACACCACTGCGGTGCGTTTGGCGGTCGAAGACATCCTGGTCACCGAATTCGGCGGCACCAGCCTGGAATACACCGCGCGGGTCAGTGAAGCTCCCTGGGCGCTGGTGCATTTCACGGTGCGGTTGCCCGACGGTGGCGGAACCCAGGTCGACACCTCCGAGACCAACAGGGTCCGGATCCAAGCGATGCTGACCGAGGCCACCCGGACCTGGGCGGACCGGCTACTGGGTGCCTCGCAGACCGGAGCGCTACCCCTGCTGCAGGCCGAGCATTACGCGGCGGCGTTCCCGGAGGTTTACAAGCAGGCCGTCACACCCGCCGAGGCCATCGAGGATATCGCGAACATCGAAGAGCTCCGCGACGACTCGGTCAAACTGGTGTTCTCCCGGGATGGCAACGGCACCAACCAGCTGACCTGGTACCTGGGCGGTCACGGCGCCTCGCTGAGCCAGCTGCTGCCGATGCTGCAGAGCATGGGTGTGGTGGTGCTCGAAGAGCACCCGTTCACGGTGACCCGCGCCGACGGGCTGGCGGTGTGGATCTATCAGTTCAAGATCTCGCCGCACCCCACCATCACGCTGCCCGAACCGGGGCCCGAACGTGATGAGATGTCGCGGCGGTTTGCCGACGCCGTCACCGCGATCTGGCAGGGCCGGCTCGAAATCGACCGTCTCAATGAGCTGGTGCTGCGGGCGGGGTTGACATGGCAGCAGATCGTGCTGTTACGGACATATTCGAAATACTTGCGGCAGGCCAGATTCCGCTACAGCCCGGCGCACATCGCGACGGTGCTCAACGAGCACCCACAGACAGCGCGATCACTGGTCGCTCTGTTCGAGGCGTTGTTCGACCCGCGCCCGTCCGGGCCGGAGAAGAGCCGCGACGCGCAGGCCGCCGCGGCGGCCGTGGCCGCCGACATCGACGCGCTGGTCAGCCTGGACACCGACCGGGTGTTGCGCGCGTTCGCCTCACTCATCCAGGCCACCCTCCGAACCAACTACTTCGTCACGCGCGAGGGCTCCGTACGCGGCGCCGATGTGCTTGCCGTCAAACTCAATTCGCAGCTGATCGACGAGCTTCCCTTGCCGCGGCCGCAATTCGAGATCTTCGTGTACTCACCCCGGGTCGAGGGTGTGCATCTGCGGTTCGGGTTCGTTTCGCGTGGCGGTCTGCGCTGGTCGGATCGCCAGGAGGACTACCGCACCGAGATCCTGGGCCTGGTCAAGGCGCAAGAGGTCAAGAACGCGGTCATCGTGCCGGTCGGCGCCAAGGGCGGATTCGTCGTCAAGAACCCGCCGCTGCCCACCGGCGACGCCGCCGCCGACCGCGATGCCACCCGCGCCGAGGGGGTCGCCTGCTACCGGCTGTTCATCTCCGGGCTGCTGGAGATCACCGACAACGTCGATCACGCCACCGGCGCCGTCAGCCCCCCGCCCGAGGTGCTGCGCCGCGATGGTGACGACGCCTACCTGGTGGTTGCGGCGGACAAGGGCACCGCCAGCTTCTCCGACATCGCCAACGAGGTCGCCGGGTCCTATCGATTCTGGCTGGGCGACGCGTTCGCCTCCGGTGGTTCGGTGGGCTACGACCACAAGGCGATGGGCATCACCGCCAAGGGCGCCTGGGAGTCCGTCAAGCGGCACTTCCTGGAGATGGGTGTCGACACCCAGAACGAGGACTTCACCGCCGTCGGTGTCGGGGACATGAGCGGCGACGTGTTCGGCAACGGCATGCTGCTGTCCACCCACATCCGACTGGTCGCCGCCTTCGACCACCGGCACATCTTCCTCGACCCGGATCCGGATGCGGCCCGGTCCTGGACCGAGCGGCAACGCATGTTCGATCTGCCGCGGTCCAGTTGGGACGACTACGACAAGGCGCTGATCAGCGAGGGCGGCGGCGTATTCGCCCGCGGGCAGAAGTCCATCCCGGTCAGCCCGCAGGTGCGCGCCGTACTCGGCATCGACGACGACATCGCCGAGATGACACCGCCGAACCTGATCCGGGCGATCCTGCGGGCCCCGGTCGACCTGCTTTTCAACGGCGGAATCGGGACCTACGTCAAGGCGGAGGCGGAGTCCGACGCCGACGTCGGTGACCGCGCCAACGACCAGGTGCGGGTCAACGCCAGCCAGGTGCGCGCCAAGGTGATCGGCGAGGGCGGCAACCTGGGCGTCACGTCGCTGGGGCGGGTGGAGTTCGACCTGTGCGGTGGGCGGATCAACTCCGACGCGCTGGACAACTCCGCCGGGGTGGACTGTTCCGACCACGAGGTCAACATCAAGATCCTGATCGACTCGCTGGTGACCGCCGGCAAGGTCGAAGCCGGGGAACGCACCGAACTGCTGTTGTCGATGACCGACGAGGTAGGTCGTCTGGTATTGATCGACAACGCCGAGCAGAACGATCTGATGGGCACCAGCCGGGCCAATGCGCCAAGTCTGCTACCGGTGCACGCCATGCAGATCAACCACTTGGTCGCCGACCGCGGATTGAACCGTGAACTGGAGGCGCTGCCGTCGGACAAGGAGATCCTGCGCCGCGCCGAGGCGGGTCTGGGGCTGACCTCCCCGGAACTGGCGACGTTGATGGCCCACGTCAAGCTTGGGCTCAAGGCCGAGGTGCTGGCCACCGATGTGCCAGACCAGGACGTGTTCGCCTCCCGGCTGCCGCACTACTTCCCGGCGGTGCTGGCCGCCCGCTTCGGCTCGGAAATCCGCACGCACCAACTGCGCCGGGAAATCGTGACCACCATGCTGATCAACAATATGGTCAACACCGCCGGCATCACCTACGCCTACCGGATCACCGAAGACGTCGGGGTCGGGCTGGTCGACGCGGTGCGCAGCTACGTGGCGACCGATGCGATATTCGGCATCGGCGACCTCTGGCGGGAGATTCGGTCGGCGGGCCTGCCGGTCGCAGTATCCGACCGGATGACGTTGGATCTGCGCCGGCTCGTCGACCGGGCCGGGCGCTGGCTGCTGAACTACCGGCCGCAGCCGTTGGCGGTCGGCGCCGAGGTCAATCGGTTCGCCAAGAAGGTCAAAGCGTTGACGCCCCGGATGGGGGAATGGCTGCGCGGCGACGACGAAGCCATCGTCGCCAAACAGGCCGGCGAGCTGGCGTCCCGCGGTGCCCCCGAGGATCTCGCGTTGAAGGTCGCCACCGGCCTCTACCAGTACAGCCTGCTCGACGTCATCGACATCGCCGATATCGTCGACCGCGACGACGCCGAGGTCGCCGACACCTACTTCGCGTTGATGGACCGGCTCGGCACCGACGGGCTGCTGACCGCGGTATCCGCGCTGCCGCGCGACGACCGGTGGCACGCGTTGGCCCGCTTGGCGATTCGCGATGACATTTACGGTTCGCTACGGTCGCTGTGTATGGATGTGCTCGCCGTCGGTGAGCCGGACGAGGACGGAATGCAGAAGATCGAGGAGTGGGAACACATCAACGGGTCCCGGGTGGACCGGGCACGACGGACATTGACCGAGATCTACGCCTCCGATGAGCGGGATCTGGCCACCCTGTCGGTGGCCGCGCGGCAGATCCGCAGCATGACCCACACCAGTGGCCGGGGGCCGGGCGCTTGAGCACCGCCGCCGGCACAGCGGGTTTCGTCACGCCCGTCCCGGTGCGCTGGTCGGACATCGACATGTACCAGCACGTCAACCACGCGACCATGGTCACCATCCTGGAGGAGGCGCGGGTGCCGTTTTTGGCGCCGGTGTTCGGTGGCGAGATCATCACCACCGGTCTGCTGATCGCCGAGGTGCGGGTGGCCTATAAGGGTCAGTTGCGGCTGACCGATTCGCCGCTGCAGGTGACGATTTGGGTGCAGCGGCTGCGCGCGGTCGACTTCACCCTGGGCTATGAGGTGCGTGGCGCCGGTGCCGCGCCCGACTCCAAGCCGGCGGTCATCGCCGACAGTCAGCTGGCCGCGTTCGATATCGATGAGCAGCGTTTGGTGCGTCTGTCGCCGGATCATCGGGAGTATCTGCAGCGGTGGATGCGCTAGCCGCGCGTGGGGTGTGGCTGCCCGACACCGGCGATCGCCGAGATCTGGCCGCGTTCGTCGGCCGGGCGCTGCGCCTCGACGACGCCGCGGTGATTCGGTTGCGCGCTCGCCCGGGCGAGTTGGTGGCGGTCTGGGTGGGCACCGGGTTCGATGTGCTGGCCGGCCGGGTGGTGTCGGGTCGCCTGCAACCCACTGACATGTGTGCCAGTGCAAGCGAATTGGCTGGAGGGCTGGCCGCAATCGATGACGCCGGCTACGTCGACCCCGGATCGCCGCGGGATTCCGCATGGCGGGGTGTGTTGCCGCCGGAGTCGGGGTTCACCCATCTCGACGACGTCCCGGTCGAGGTGATACTCGATCTGGCGCAGCACGGTGCGCGGCTGATCGCCGAGCACGGCAGTTCCGCGGAGCTGCTGGATCAGGAGGTCATTCGGGTCAGCGCAGCCGAGGCCAGTGTGGGCGTCCCGCTGCGCTGTGTCTTCGCGTTGACCGCGATGGGGTTCGTGCCACGGTCGCCGGCCGACGCCGACATCGAGAGCGTGCGAGTTCGGATCCTGCCGGCGTGGTTGCGCCTTGATGCCCCGTTCGGTTCGGTGTATCGGCGTCGAGGCGACCCTGCGCTGGTACTGGCATGAGCAGCGGTCTATGCCAGCCAGGCTGCGGTGTCCGGCGGCAGACGGTCACCCAGTAACGGTCCGCTGGACAACAGGACCCGGCCGTCGGGCAGTGCCATCGGCCGCTGCCCGGTGTTCACCGCGCATACCAATCCGCGGCGCGCAAATGCCAGCCCGTCGTCTTGGGTGGGCAACCATTCGATCTGATCAGCGTCGAATTCTGGCCGATTGCGCCGCATTTCGAGTGCGGTCTGGAACAACGACAGTGTCGACTCGGGATCCGAGAGTTGGCGTTCTACCGTCAGCTCGGCCCACGGCGGTGGAATCGGCAGCCAGGTGTCGGCGTTGGTCGAGAATCCGAACGGCGGGGCGTCACCGCGCCACGGAATCGGCACCCGGCAGCCGTCGCGGCCGCGTTGAGTGTGCCCGGAGCGCTCCCACACCGGATCCTGCAGCGCCTCGTCGGGCAGGTCGACGCCTGCCAGGCCCAACTCCTGGCCGTTGTAGACGAACACCACGCCCGGCAGCGCCAGCAGCACCAATGCCATCGCCCGCGCCCGCGCCAACCCGATCTCACCGCCGCCGTAACGGGTGACGGCGCGGTCGACGTCGTGGTTTTCCAGTGTCCAGGTGGGGGTGGCGTCGACCAGGGTGGTGGCGGCCAGCGAATTGTCGACCGCCTCGCGGATCTCGTCGGCGGCGAAGCCGGCTTGCAGCAACCGGAAATTGAATCCGAGGTGCAGCTCGTCGGGTCGCAGATAGTGGGCGAACTGGGCGTTGTCGTGCACCCAGATCTCCCCGATGCTGACCGCGGCCGGATACTCGTCGAGGACGGTGCGGATGGCGCGATGAATCGGGTGCACGCCGGGCTGGTTGAACCGCGGATCCTCATCCTGGTGGCGCAGCACGTGCTGGCTGGTCAGGTCCATGTCCGGTAGGCCGGGCGCCTTGGCCATCCCGTGTGCGACGTCGATGCGGAACCCGTCCACCCCGCGGTCCAGCCAGAATCGCAGCGTCTTCGCGAAATCCTCGAAGACCTCCGGGTTGTCCCAGTTCAGGTCCGGCTGCTGGGCGTCGAACAGGTGCAGATACCACTGACCGGGCCGCCCCCCGTCCGTCACCCGCGACCAGGCCGGTCCACCGAACACCGACACCCAGTTGTTCGGCGGCAGCCGTCCACCGGGGCCGCGGCCGTCGCGGAAGATGTACCGGGCCCGCGCGCTGCTGCCCGGGCTGCTGGCCAGCGCCTCGACAAACCAGGGATGCGCCGAACTGGTGTGGTTGGGGACCAGATCCATGGTGACCTTGATGTCGCGCCGGTGCGCGGCATCGATCAACCGATCCAGCGCCTGCAGACCCCCGAACAGCGGGTCCACGGCGCGCGGGTCGGCAACGTCGTAGCCGTGATCCACCATCGGGGAGACGGTGACCGGATTCAGCCAGATCGCGTCGATGCCGAGTCGGCTCAGGTGCTCCAGTCGATCGGTGACGCCGTCGAGGTCACCGATCCCGTCGCCGTTGCTGTCGGCGAAGGAGCGCGGATAAACCTGGTAGAAGACGCTGCGCAGCCACCACGGCTGAGCTGTGTGCGGCATCAGAACGGCGCGTTGACCAGGGCCTCTGCGGCCATCGTCAAGTAATCGAGCAATTCGCGGCGGTGCTCGTCGCTCATCGTCGCCGAATCGACCTCGGCGATCGCGATGCTCATATTGCGCAGCCACGCGTCGCGTTCGATCGGGCCGATCCGGTAGGGGATGTGCCGCATCCGCAGCCGGGGGTGACCGCGTCGTTCCGAATAGGTGCGCGGGCCGCCCCAGTACTGCTCAAGGAACGTCCGCAGCCGCTCTTCAGCGCCGTGCAGATCGTCCTCCGGGTACAGCGGACGCAGGATCTCGTCCTGCGCGACCAGCTGGTAGAAGCGGGCCACGATGGTATGGAACGTGTCGGCGCCGCCGACGGCGTCGTAGAAGGACTCGGGTTGCATCACCTCCATTGTGGTCTATCGCCACCCGGCGCCGCGCACCCGATGTTCATCGGCTCGACCGCGGACACACAGCAAATGTGGGTGCGGACCACCCCGATTCATGGTGAACTGGTCCGCGGAGGATTTATGGCGCAGCGCAGAACACGCCGCAGCCACCACAGTCACGGTGCCGCGGCAGGGCTCAGCGGTGCCGGCCTGCATGAGGTTCCCCCGCCTGGTGTCACCGCACCCGAAATCGGCTCGATCTGGACTCGCCGGCGGGTGCTGCTGCTCAATTCCACCTACGAGCCGCTGACCGCGCTGCCGCTGCGCCGCGCCATCATCATGCTCGTCTGCGGCAAGGCCGAAATGGTCCACGACGATCCGTCCGGACCCGTCATCCACTCGGCGACCAGGTCGATCGCCGCACCGTCGGTGATCCGGCTGCGCAGCTACATCCGGGTGCCGTACCGCTCGCGCATCCCGATGACCCGCGCCGCGCTGATGCACCGCGACGGCTTCTGCTGCGCGTACTGCGGCGGCCGCGCCGACACCGTCGACCACGTGGTGCCGCGCAGTCGCGGCGGCGACCATTCCTGGGAGAACTGCGTCGCCTGCTGTTCGACCTGCAACCACCGCAAGGCCGACCGGTTGCTGCACGAGCTGGGCTGGACGCTGCGTCTGGTGCCGGCGTCGCCGCAGGGCCAGCACTGGCGGCTGTTGTCCTCGGTGAAGGACCTGGACCCGTCGTGGGCCCGTTACCTCGGCGAAGGCGCCGCCTGATTCAGGTTGGCGTTTGCGCGACGTTGCGCCGATACCAGCGGCGGCCGTGCCAGCGCTGGTAATGCCATACCGCCGTGGGTAGCGCTCCCCGCCGGTGCAGCCAGAACCCGGCGGGCGGATGCAGACCGGCGGGTTGGCGCCCCAGCGTGATCTCACCGAGGACGACGCCCTCGCCTTCGTCGGCGCACCGTTGCGCGACGACGGTGCCGTCCGCCGCCGCGATCAGGGTGGAGCCCTCGAACCGGCCGCGGTAGGTCAGCGGCAGCCACGGCATCGCGCACGTCAGGACGCCGGCATGGGCCGCATGCACCACAGGTGCGCCGATGTACTGCGCGAACGAGGCCGCGGCGCGGCGGGCGGTGGCGGCATTGTCGCGTTCCAGGCGCTCGAACAGGGAGCGCGGTGTCCAGTCCGGAATCGACCACCAGCCCGATCCGGTCATCGCCAGGTCGACGCGACCGCGCAGGCGTCGCACGGTCTGGGTGCGCATCAGCTCCCAGCACACCGCGGCCCCGACCCGATGATCGCCCGCGCTGAGCACGCCGTCGTCGTCGCCGCCGACATAGAAGGCGTTCTCCCACATCGTCGGCAAATCCTTGTCGTGCCGCCCCACCACGCCGCTCGGATCGGCCAGGACGTAGGCGTTACGTACCTGGCCGTCGCGATCACGGCATAGGAACGACCCTCCGACCAGCGCCCGATGCCGGCCGGCCAGTGTGGTCAGAAGTTCGGTGGCCGCACCGTCCGGGGGCAGTGCGGCGGTGGCCAGCGACGGTGCGAAGCCGATCCCGGTGCTGAAGAACTCCGGCAGCGCGATGATGGTGGCCCCGGCCCGGCCCGCCTCGTCGGCAAGGCGCTCGCAGGCGGCCAGGTTGGCCGGAATATCGCCGAGTTCTGCCTCCAGCTGGATGGCGGCCGCAAGAACCATGCTGCTGAACATAGCGCCGGGTTGCCGCACCGGGCGGACCGCGGTGGGTTAACGTTTGGGCGTGACCCATATGGAGAGCCACCTCATTATCGTGGGCGTCCCGGCGTTGATCGTCGCGGTGCTGTCCGCGTTGATCTGGTCGCGCAAGGGACCCCATCCGGCGACCTACAAGATGTCCGAGCCCTGGACGCATCCGCCGATCCTGTGGGCGGCGACCGACGAGAACGTCGGCGACAGCCACGGCTCGTCCGAACTCAGCGTGGGAGGTAGCGCAAGTGGCAAGTGGTGACGTGGCGACGGTCGCGATCGAGAACCTGCCG
The DNA here is from genome assembly GCF_059812545.1 of Mycobacterium sp. NGS50. Classification (NCBI taxonomy): domain Bacteria; kingdom Bacillati; phylum Actinomycetota; class Actinomycetes; order Mycobacteriales; family Mycobacteriaceae; genus Mycobacterium; species Mycobacterium sp. NGS50. Next base: position 517 of record NZ_JCALCW010000047.1, on the reverse strand, counting down.
CCCGGCTCGGCGATCACCACCAGCGGCCGCATCTCCGGGGTCACCGAACCCGGTGAGCTCTCGGTGCACTACCCGTTTCCGACCAAGGATCTGGTCACCCTCGACGACGCCCTGACCTTCGGGTCGCGGGCGGCCAAGGCGCGCTTCGCCGTCTACATCGGGGACCTGGGTGCCGACACCGCTGCCCGGGCCCGCGAGGTCCTGGCCGCCGTGCCGACGCCCAACGACGCGGTGCTGATCGCCGTCTCGCCGGATCAGCGCGCCATCGAGGTGGTGTACGGATCGCACCTTGCCGGCCGCGGAGCCGAGTCGGCCGCACCGCTCGGTGTGGCCGCCGCGGCCTCGGCGTTCGGCGAGGGCAACCTGATCGACGGTCTGGTCAGCGCGGTTCGGGTGCTTTCCGCCGGGATTTCTCCCGCTTAACCCCCATCCACAACCGCGAGCGTGCGCAGTTGTACACGACACGCCGGTCAGCGGCGTACAACTGCGCACGCTCGCGGCCTAAGAGTGGCCTAGA
>NZ_JCALCW010000046.1:0-34938 GCF_059812545.1 Mycobacterium sp. NGS50 | reverse complement strand
AGGCCAATTCAGAAAAATCCCGAAAACAACAGGTCAAAAAACTGACCAAAAAACACCACACCCAGAAAGCACGGGGGTACCCCCAGGCACGGCAAAAAAACAACAACAAACAAAAACCACCAAACACACTATTGAGTTCTCAAACAACACACCCGGTTTTCAGGCAACCCTGCCACTGTACTCCAGGGCCTGGGCCGAGTCAACTCCCGGGGCCGGTTCCGGCCCGGGCTGTTGACGCTTGGGACTATCCTACCCTCTCGATTTCGGCGCCCAAACTGGCCAGGTTCTCCACGAACAACGGGTAGCCCCGATCGATGTGGAAAACGTCGTGGACCTCGGTTTCTCCGTCCGCCACCAGGCCCGCCAACACCAGGCCGGCGCCGGCGCGGATGTCCGATGACCACACCGGCGCGCTCGAGAGTTGCGGGATGCCGCGCACCACCGCATGGTGACCGTCGGTGCGGGCGTCGGCACCCAGTCGCACCATCTCCTCGACGAAGCGAAACCTCGCCTCGAACACGTTCTCGGTGATCATCGAGGTGCCATCGGCGATCGAGGCCATGCCGATCGCCATCGGCTGCAGGTCGGTCGGGAATCCGGGAAACGGCAAGGTGGCGACATTGACCGCCTTGGGCCGCTCGTACTGCACGACCCGGAAGCTGTCCTCTGTCTGGGTGACGGTGGCGCCCGCGTCGTGCAGCTTGTGCAACACCAGTTGAAGGTGGGCGGGATCGATGCCGGTCACCTCGATGTCGCCGCGCGTCATCACCGCCGCGATGGCCCAGGTGGCGGCGACGATGCGGTCGCCGATCACGCGGTGCTCGGTCGGGTACAGCCGGGGTACCCCGGTGATGGTCAGCGTCGGCGAGCCGGCACCCTCAACCTGTGCGCCCATCTGGTTCAACATGGTGCACAGGTCCACCACATCGGGCTCGCGTGCCGCGTTGTGGATGGTGGTCACGCCCTCGGCCAGTACCGCGGCCATCAGGATGTTCTCGGTTGCCCCCACCGACGGGAACTCGAGTTGAATCTCCGCACCGCGCAACGTGTCTGCGTGGGCAACCACACAGCCGTGCTCGATGTTGCAGGTCGCGCCCAACTGCCGCAGGCCCGCCTGGTGCATGTCGAGTGGCCGCGACCCGATGGCGTCACCGCCGGGCAGCGCGACCCTGGCCCGTTTACATCGGCCCACCAGCGGGCCCAGCACACAGACCGAGGCCCGGAACTGGCGTACCGCAGCGAAGTCGGCGTCGTACTTCAGTTCGTCGGGCGATGTGATGCGTACGGTTGAGCCTTCGAGCTCCACGGTGGCACCCAGTCCGCGCAGCACCTCGGCCATGAACGGGACGTCGAGGATGTCCGGGCAGTTGGTGATGGTGCTGGTGCCTTCGGCCAACAGTGCCGCGGCCATCAGCTTGAGCACGCTGTTCTTGGCGCCGCCGACAGCCACTTCGCCGGATAACCGAGCACCCCCGGTCACCACGAAACGCTCGCTCACGCGGGTCAGTGTAGTGAGCCGGATCGCCAGTGTCAGTCGGACCGGTACGGTCGTGGCCATGGCAGTGCATATCACCCGCGTGTACACCCGAACCGGCGACGACGGGACCACCGGGTTGAGCGATTTCTCCCGGGTCTCCAAAACCGATGCCCGCCTGGTGGCCTACGCCGATTGTGATGAGGCCAACGCCGCCCTGGGCGTCGCGGTGACACTGGGCAACCCCGATGCCGCGGTGCGCGAGGTGCTCCTGCAAATCCAGAACGACCTTTTCGATGCGGGCGCGGATCTTGCCACCCCGGTGGTGGAGAACCCGAAATACCCGCCGTTGCGCATCACCCAGTCCTACATCGACCGACTGGAAAAGTGGTGCGACGAATACAACGAGAACCTGGCGCCGCTGAACTCCTTCATCCTGCCCGGCGGCTCACCTCTGGCGGCACTGCTGCACGTGGCCCGCACGGTGGTCCGACGGGCCGAGCGGGCGGCGTGGGCGGCGATCACCAGCCACCCCGAGGACACCCATGTGTTGCCGGCCAAGTACCTGAACCGGCTCTCGGACCTGCTGTTCGTGCTGTCGCGGCACGCCAACCCGAACGGCGATGTGCTGTGGAAGCCCGGCGGCGGGGCGTGAGCCCGCGACCGAATCTAGGTGCTGCGCCGCCGCGCCCGCGGTGAGGGCCGGGATTCCAGCCAGGACAGGAACGCGGTGCGCGCACCACGCTCCAGCGCGAGCTCGAACCCCTCCCGGCGATCCTGGGTGGTGTCACGAAGTTCCAGGATCATGATCTCTTCGGTCATGATGTCGAACTCGTCTCCGCGTGGCGACCGCCGAGCCACCACCTCCACGCCGCGGCGGGCGAGCCGACGATCGGGCCACAACCGCACACTGGACAGGCGGTAGAACGCGGCTTCGCCACCGCGATAACGGATCACGCCATGGCGCCATCCGTGTCCCCCTACGGCGGGAATATCGCGCATGATCGCGGCGATACCCCCCTGGCGCAGGTTCCAGAGCCGGTAGCCCAGTGCGGCGACGGCAAGCGACAAGAAGGCGACCAGCACGGCCATGACGATCATGGGCACGTGCATCGGCCACACCTACTAGTCGAGTACGCCCAGGGCGCGCAGCCGGGCCCTGCCCTTGGCTGCGGTCCTCGGATCACCGGATTGCGCGTCGTGACGGGCGGTGGCCTCGTCGATCTCCTCGGGGAAGTCCACCGCCTCGGCGAGGATGCTCACCCCTTCCTCGGTGACCGACAGGAACCCGCCGTGGACCGCGATCCGCAGGTCGTCCTCGTCGTCGCGCTCCACCCGCACCATCGCGTCGTCGACGAGCTCGGCGACCAACGGGATGTGCCGCGGCAGAATCCCGATCTCACCGACCGTGGTCCGGGTGAAGATGAAGCTCGCCTTACCCGACCAGACCTTGCGGTCGACGGCGACGATCTCGACGTCCAGTTCGGCCATCTCATACCACCTTTCGCCTGCGTCGGATGCGAACCGGCATCACAGCTTGGCGCCGAGGCTCTCGGCCTTCTTAGCCAGGTCGTCGAGACCACCGATCAGGAAGAAGGCCTGCTCGGGCAGGTGGTCGAAGTCGCCCTTGCACAGCTTGTCGAACGCCTCGATGGTCTCCTTGAGCGGCACCGTCGAACCAGGCTGACCGGTGAACTGCTCGGCGGCCATCATGTTCTGGCTCAGGAACCGCTCGATGCGTCGCGCCCGGCCCACCAACTGCTTGTCCTCCTCGGACAGCTCGTCGATACCGAGGATCGCGATGATGTCCTGAAGGTCCTTGTAGCGCTGCAGGACTCGGATGACCTCCTGGGCCACGCGGTAGTGCTCGTCGCCGACGATGGCCGGGTCGAGGATGGTCGAGCTGGACGCCAGCGGGTCCACGGCGGGGAAGATGCCCTTGGAGAACACCGCCCGGGACAGCTCGGTGGTGGCGTCGAGGTGCGCGAATGTCGTCGCCGGCGCCGGGTCGGTGTAGTCGTCGGCGGGCACGTACACGGCCTGCATCGAGGTGATGGACCGGCCACGGGTCGAGGTGATGCGCTCCTGCAGCTCACCCATCTCGTCGGCCAGCGTCGGCTGGTAACCCACCGCCGAGGGCATCCGGCCCAGCAGGGTGGAAACCTCGGAACCGGCCTGGGTGAACCGGAAGATGTTGTCGATGAACAGCAGCACGTCCTGGCCCGCCTCGTCGCGGAACCACTCGGCCATGGTCAGCGCCGACAGCGCCACCCGCATACGGGTGCCGGGCGGCTCGTCCATCTGGCCGAACACCAACGCGGTGTCCTTGAGCACGTTGGCGTCGGCGAGCTCGACCCACAGGTCGTTGCCCTCACGGGTGCGCTCCCCCACGCCGGCGAACACCGAGGTACCACCGAAGTTGCGGGCGATACGGTTGATCATCTCCTGGATCAGAACCGTCTTGCCCACGCCGGCGCCGCCGAACAGGGCGATCTTGCCACCACGCACATACGGGGTCAGCAGGTCGACGACCTTGAGGCCGGTCTCCAGCATCTCGGTGCGCGGCTCAAGCGCGTCGAAGGCCGGGGGCTTGCGGTGAATGCCCCAGTGCTCGAAGTCTTTCCCGTAGCCGGGCTCGTCGAGGCAGTGACCCAGCGCGTTGAACACGTGGCCCTTGACGTCGTGACCGACCGGCACCGAGATCGAGGCGCCGGTGTCGCTGACCGCGACGCCGCGCACCAGGCCGTCGGTGGGCTGCATCGAGATGCAGCGCACCAGGTTGTCACCCAGGTGCTGGGCGACCTCCAGGGTCAGCGTCTTCGCCAGCGCCTCGAAGGTGACCTCCGCGTGCAGCGCGTTGAACAGTTCCGGCACGGCGCCCCGTGGGAACTCGACGTCGACCACGGGTCCGGTAATCCGCACCACGCGGCCGTTGGTGTCGGCGCCTTTGGCGGCGGCCGTTTCAGCGGTAGCAGTCATGATCTTCTTCGCTTCCTTAGGGGCTTACCTGGCGTCGGCCAGCGCGTTCGCGCCGCCGACGATTTCGCTGATTTCCTGGGTGATCTGGGCCTGACGCTCACGGTTGGCTTCCAGCGTGAGCGCCTTGATCAAGTCGTCGGCGTTGTCGGTGGCCGACTTCATCGCCCGCTGGCGCGACGCCAGCTCCGAGGCCGCGGAGTCCAGCAACGCGGCGTACACGCGGGTGGTCAGATACCGCGGTAGCAGCGACTCGAACAGCGTCGTCGCATCCGGCTCGAACGAGTACAGCGTGCGGGGACCGGTGTCCTCGCCGACGTACTCCACCAGCATCGGGGCGATCCGGCGTGCCTCAGCCGACTGCGACAACATCGAGCGGAACTCGGTGGCCACGATGTGCAGTTCGTCGACACCCAACGCACCGTCGCCGCCTGGATGGTCGCCCTCGTCGTCGGCCCCGGCGACGAACGCCTCCACCAACGTCGAAGCGATGCCCGCCGCGTCGTCGTAGCTGGGCCGCTCAGAGAACCCGGTCCACGACTCGGTCACCTTCCAGTTGCGGAAGGAATAGTAGCTCAACGCCTTTCGGCCGACGACGTAGAGGACCGGCGTCTTACCCTCTTCACGCAGCAGCGAGAAGAGCTCCTCGGCGCGGCGGAAGATGTTGGCGTTGTAGGCACCACACAGACCGCGGTCGGAGGACACCACCAGCACACCGGCCCGCTTGGGTTCGCTGCGCTCGACCAGCAGCGGGTGATCCAGTGCGGCCTCGGCGGCCAGTGTGGTGAGCAGCCGGGTGATCTCGACGGAGTAGGGCCGGGCCGCTTGCAGCCGGGCCTGCGCTCGGCCGATACGCGAGGTGGCGATCAGCTCCTGCGCCTTGGTGATCTTCTTGATCGCCCCGGCGGAGCGGATGCGCCCCCGCAGTTCGCGAAGTGTGGCAGCCATGGCGCGTTACTTCTTCTTGGGCGCCGGCTTGTGGACCTGCACCGCTTCCTTGCCGAGCTTGCCTTCGTCGAGTGCCTCGACGTGCGCGTCGGGAACCACCGAGCCGCCGCCGGTTGCGGCGAAGCCCTTCTTGAACTGGTTGACGATCCCTTCAAGCCGCTCGGCGGCCTCATCGGAGAGCTTCTTGGACTCCCGGATCTCGGTCAGCAGGTCGCCCTCGGAAGCCTTGACGTGGTCGATGAACTCGGCTTCGAAGCGGCCGATGTCCTCGACCGGCACCGAGTCCAGGTGACCGCCGGTGCCCAGGAAGATCGAGACCACCTGCTCCTCGACCGCCATCGGCTGGTACTGCGGCTGCTTGAGCAGCTCGACCAGTCGCGCACCGCGCTCCAGCTGTGCCTTGGAGGTCGCGTCCAGGTCGGATGCGAAGGCGGCGAATGCCTCCAGCTCGCGGTACTGCGACAGGTCCAGACGCAGCGACCCGGCCACCTCTTTCATGGCCTTGATCTGGGCGGCACCACCGACACGGGACACCGACACACCGACGTTGATGGCCGGGCGGACACCCTGGTTGAACAGGTCGGTCTCCAGGAAGCACTGACCGTCGGTGATAGAGATGACGTTGGTCGGAATGTAGGCCGAGATGTCGTTGGCCTTGGTCTCGATGATCGGCAGGCCGGTCATCGAACCGCCACCGAGCTCATCGGACAGCTTCGCGCAGCGCTCCAACAGCCGTGAGTGCAGGTAGAACACGTCACCCGGGTAGGCCTCGCGGCCCGGCGGGCGGCGCAGCAGCAGCGAGATCGCTCGGTAGGCCTCGGCCTGTTTGGTCAGGTCGTCGAACACGATCAGCACGTGCTTGCCGCCGTACATCCAGTGCTGGGCGATCGCCGAACCGGTGTAGGGGGCAAGCCATTTGAAGCCGGCGGAGTCCGACGCGGGGGCGGCGACGATGGTGGTGTAGTCCATCGCACCACCCTCTTCGAGTGCGCGCCGCACACTGGCGATGGTGGTGCCCTTCTGCCCGATGGCCACGTACACGCAGCGCACCTGCTGCTGCGGGTCACCGGTCTCCCAGTTCTGACGCTGGTTGAGGATGGTGTCCACGCAGACGGCGGTCTTGCCGGTCTTACGGTCACCGATGATCAGCTGGCGCTGGCCACGGCCGATCGGGGTCATGGCGTCGATGGCCTTGATACCGGTCTGCAGCGGCTCGCTCACGCTTTGACGCTGGACCACCGACGGGGCCTGGATCTCCAGTGCGCGTCGGGTTTCCGCGGCGATCTCGCCGCGTCCGTCGATCGGCTGACCGAGCGGGTTGACCACACGGCCCAGGAAGGCGTCTCCGACCGGAACCGAGAGCACCTCACCGGTGCGCTTGACCTGCTGGCCTTCTTCGATGTTCTCGAAGTTGCCCAGGATGACCGCGCCGACGCCGTGCTCATCGAGGTTGAGCGCCACGCCGAGGACACCGCCGGGGAACGCGAGCAGCTCCTGGGTCATCACCGACGGGAGCCCCTCGACGTGCGCAATGCCGTCGCCGGCGTCGATGACGGTGCCGACCTCCTCGCGGGCGGTGTCGGAGGTGAAGGAGCCTACGTACTCCTCGATCGCCCCCTGAATGTCATCAGCGGAGATTGTCAACTCTGCCATGGCTTCTCGTCTTCCTGCCTTCTAGGTTGTGCTCGTTAAGTCGAATAGGTTCGCATCAGTCGGGCAGCTGGGCGCGCGCGGCGGTGAGACGAGCGGCCAGCGTGCCGTCGATCACCTCGTCGCCCACCGAGATCGACAGCCCGCCCAGCAGGGAGGGGTCGATCTGCATCTGCACCGTCACCGGATGTCCGTAGATACGGCTCAACACCGAGGTGAGCCTGCTCTGTTGGGCATCGGTGACCTCCGCCGCCGCACCAACGTGGGCGACCACCTCGCCGCGGCGGGCCACTGCCACCTCGGCCAGGTTCAGTACCGCCTGCGCGGCGTGTTCGCCACGCAACAACCGGACGGTCTGGGACAGCAGCGCCACCGCGATCGGGTTGGCCCCACCGCTCGAACTGTCGAGTACCTTGCGCAGCAAGGCAACCCGGCCGTCGGCGGGAGTCGAGGTCTCGCTGAGCAGGGTGTCCAGCCGCGGCTCGGCGTCCAGCACGCGGGAGACCCGGAACAGCTGGTCCTCGACCTCGTCGACCTGTCCGGCACGTTCGGCGCGCACCAGCAATGCCAGCCGGGCCACGTGCTCGATGGCGTCGACCAGGTCGGTGTTCGCCGACCACCGCTCGGTGACCGCCGCGGTGACCAACTCCAGTGCGGGGGCCGCGACTTTGCCGGTAACCAGCCGCTGCACCAGCCGGACCCGGGGGGCCGGGTCGTCGCCGGGCTGCGTCAGGTACCGGGTGACGACGGTCTCGGTGTCCAGCAGACGGGCGACCGCGGCCAGATCGTCGGACAGCGTCGTCAGACCCTGCTCGTCGAGCCCGGGTGCCACCTGCTCGAACCGTGCGGCCAAGCCGGCCAGAGCGACCCGGCTGGCGGAGCGCATCCTGGCCAGCAGCGGGTTGGCGACCTCGGCTTCCGACGGCGCCATCGCGTCCAGTTCGTCGAGGAAACGGTCGACGGTGGCCGCCTGCCGCCCCTGGTCGCTGACGTGGTCGCGCACCAACTCTCCGGCACGCCGCACGGATTCGTCGCCGAGGTCCGAGCGCAGTTCGCGGATCAGCTGTGCGCGTAGCAACTGCACCTGCGCCGCACCTTGCACCTTGATGCGCTCCACCTCGGCGTCAGCCTGCGCGCGGAGTTGCACGGCGAGGCGTTCGGCGTCCGCGTTGGCCTCCTCAGTCACCCGCTGCGCCTCGGTCTTGGCCCGCTCCACGGCGGCGGTGTGGGCCTGGTCGGCTTCAGTCAGCCGCTTGGCTGCCGCGGCCGCTTCCGCCAGTTGATCCCGCACCGACTGCTGCTGCGCGGCCATCAGATTGCGCACCGGCGGCACGACAAAGCGCCAGGCCAGCCACAGAATGACCGCGAAGCCTACGAGTTGTCCGATGAACGTCGACATGATCCGCTACCGCCCTGTGCTGTCCGAGGTTGCCGCGGCCGCCGTCGAGCTGACGTCTATCCCGAGGATTCTGCTGGCCAGGGAGGACGACAACGTGTCCACCCGGGCCCGCAGGTCCGCGGCGACGGCGTCGCCTTCCTGCTTGAGTTGATCGCCGGCGCTTTGCAGAGTGGCGGCCACCTCGGTGTCCGCCCTGCCACGCATGTCCTCCAGGACCGCGCGGCCCTGCGCCCGGGCTTCGTCGCGCACCGCCGAAGCCTGGACTCGCGCTGCCGACATCTGCTGCTCGTAGTCGGACTCGGCGGCTGCGAACTGCTCGGCCGACTTCTTGTTGTCGGCCATGGTCTTGGTGACCATGTTCTCGCGCTCCCGCAGCACCTTCGTGATCGGCGGCACGACGAAGGTGCCGATCACACCGAGCACGATCAAGAAGATGATCAGCACGGCGAAGAAGGTGCCGTTCGGGATGAGGAAGTTCTTGGTGCCGCCTTCCTCGGCTGCCTGGCTCACAGCCAGGACGGTTGCGCTCAAGTCACCCATCGCAGCGGATTACTTGACCGGGGTGGCGAAGACGAACAGCGCCATGAACGCCAAGTTGATGAAGTAGGCCGCCTCGACCAGACCCACGGTGATGAAGAACGGGGTGAACAGTCGACCCTGGGCCTCGGGCTGCCGGGCGATACCGGAGATCAGCGCGTTACCGGCGATACCGTCACCGATACCGGCACCGATCGCGCCGCCGGCCATGATCAGTCCGCCGCCGATGAGGGCGCCGGCCGCGATTGTGGGGTTCATTGCATTTCCTCCTTGCTGTCTGGTAGCGGTCTACCAGGTCTGTCGTTGTGGTGGTCGGGGTGGTCTTAGTGGTCGTGGTCTTCTTCGAGCTCCATCGCTTGACTGAAGTACAGGATGGTCAGTAGCGCGAAGATGAAGGCCTGGATCAACCCGACGAACAGGTCGAAGGATTTCCAGATGGCGTTCGGCGCCCACATCACGTACGGCGGGAACAGCGCGATCAGCCCGACCAGGATGCCGCCGGCGAAGATGTTGCCGAAAAGACGGAGCGACAGCGAGATCGGCTTGGCCAGCTCTTCGACGATGTTGATCGGTGCCAGCACCGCGACGTGGCCCTTGAGCAGCTTCACCGGGTGTCCGATGATGCCGCGGCGCTTGAACCCGGCCGCGTGGTAGCAGATGAACACGAACAGGGCCAGCGCCAGCACATAGTTGATGTCCGCAGCCGGAGGAGCGAACAACTCCTTGGCGCTGCCGGCGTCGTCCGAGTACTGCAGCGGCAATACCGAGAGCCAGTTGGAGACCAGGATGAAGACGAAAATGGTGACGGCCAACGGCAACACGAACGGAGCGATCTTCATCCCGATCGCGCCCTCGATCTGGTTGCGCATCTGAATGGTGATCGCCTCGAAGAACAGCTGCACGCCGCCCGGCACCCCGGTGGAGGTCACCTTGGCCCGCAGGAACAGCGCCAGGGCGATCACGATCACCGCGGCGATCCCGGAGGCCATGATGGTGTCGATGTTGACTTCACCGAGCAGCGGCCAGACCGCGGTCTCATGGTGGCCGACCTCGATGGCACCCTCGGCCAGGATCGTCTCAGTCATTTGCCGTCCCTTCCGCGCCGGACTCTGACGCTTGTGCGCGGAGCTTTTTTACCACTGGCAGTGTGGTGGTCAGCACCAGCACCACCTCGAACAGTGCCAACCCGAAGAGCGCACCGATTCCGCCGTACTTCTGGAAGACGACCACGATCGCCAACCCGATGACCGTGATGACCAGCAGTCGGGCGGCCGAGTTCAACGCCATCTTCTGCTTGAGCGGATGAGCCTCGGCGGTGATCTTCAGCGCCGACCGCCGGATCAACAGGGCGTTGCCCAAGCCGAGCGCCAACCCCACCCCGAAGAAAACACCGAACATCGGCTGACCGAATTGCGCGGCTGCGGCGATCGCCACGGCGGTCGAAACAATGCAGATGAGCAGCAGCCGAACCGGCTGGAATACCACCGAGGGCAACACCAACGGCGCGTCTTGCGCTGGTGTCGTCACCGCTTCACCTCAATCCCCGCGTTCCTGAGTGCCGCTAGCGTGATCACTGCACGACGCGCCGAGCGTACCGGACGGCACAGAGCGTGCTGAAACCACTCAAGGGCTGCTCCCTTTGTCGGACGTTCGTCGGTACCGATCGGCTGTCACACCGATGGTGCCGAGGCCGGCAACCCGCGAGGTTTTTTCGGGTTCTGCCAGCACCGTACCACATGGTAGACGCCTCTACTACTGTTCGTCGTAGAGCTCGTTGTTGCCGCGTATCAACGGGATCACCGTCACCACAACCGCGACGACAATCGCCCCCAACATGACCGCTCCGGTGTAGCGGGGATCGAAGAAGATTGTGCTCGCGGTACCGAACGCGACGATGCCCACCCACAGGTAGATAAGTAGCACCACCCGACGGTGCGAGTGGCCGATCTGCAGCAACCGGTGGTGCAGATGCATCTTGTCCGGACTGAACGGGCTCAGCCCCGCGCGGGTGCGCCGGATGATCGCCAACAGCATGTCCAGGGCGGGCACGAACATCACCGCCACCACCAACAGGAACGGCGACAGCAGAGCAAACACGTCGCGGGCGCCATAGGCGCTCTGCGAGATCGGCCCGGCGGCCGTCGTCGACGCAGCGGCCAGCATCAAACCGATCAGCATCGAGCCCGAGTCGCCCATGAAGACCCTGGCACGGTGAAAGTTGTGTGGCAGGAAACCCAGACAGGCGCCGGCCAGGACCACCGAGATCACCGCCGGCGGGTAGAACAGCACGTCCCCGCCGTGGTCACGAAGCAGCCCCACCGAGAAGATGCAGATCGCCAGCGCGGTGATCAGGCCCAGCCCGGCGGCCAGCCCGTCCAGGCCGTCGACGAAGTTCATCGCGTTCACGATGGACACCGTCAGCGCCAAGGTGAGCAGGATCGAGGAGGCCTGATCCAGCACGATGGTGCCGACGCCGCCGATCGGTATGTAGAGCACGCTCCAGGCGACGCCCATGGTGACCAGCACGCTGGCCGCGGTGATCTGGCCGGCGAACTTGGTCAGCGCGTCCAGGCCCCATTTGTCGTCGAGCAGGCCGACGATCAGGATCAGCCCGCCGGCAACCAGCACGGCCGGCATACCGGAGGTATAGACGAAGCCCCGGGTGAGCGCGGGAAGCTGCGACGCCAGAAAGACCGCGGCGACCACGCCGAGGTACATCGCCAGCCCGCCCATCCGCGGCGTCGGCTCCACATGCACGTCGCGGTCGCGGGGAAACGCCACCGCCCCCAGCCGGGTGGCCAGCACCCGTACCGGACCGGTGGTGAAGTAGGTGATGATCGCCGCGGTCAACCCGACCAGGGCCAGCTCCCGCAACGGGACACCGGCACCGCGCTCGGATAGCGCGAGCAGACCGCCCGCCAGGTTGTCCAGGCAGTGCACGTCGCTGAACACGGTGCGACCGTACTGCACCGGCGTTCCGATCAGCTCGTCAGCCCGGCGGGGTCCACGCCGAGCACGGAGCCGATGGCGTCGGCGCTGACCGGTCCGGGTCGCAGGATCCGCGGCGCCGGCCCGGTGAGGTCGACGATTGTGGAGGCCGCCTGTTGCGGCGACGGTCCGGCATCCAGGTAGACGTCAGCGCGATCACCGAGCTGGCGGCGCGCCTCTGCGGCATCGACCGCCGGCGGCTGACCCGACACGTTGGCGCTGGACACCGCCATCGGTCCCACTTCGCGCAGCACTTCGATGGCGACCGGGTGTAGCGGCATCCGCAGCATCACCGTGCCCCGAGCGTCCCCGAGGTCCCACTGCAGTGACGGCGCTTGGCGCACTACCAGGCTCAACGCACCTGGCCAGAACGCGCGAATCAGTTCCCGGGCGGTGTCGGGCACCGCGACGACCAGACCCTCAATGGTGTGCCAGGACCCGACCAGCACGCCGACCGGCATGTCCCGGCCACGGCCCTTGGCTGCGAGCAGCGCGGCCACTGCGGCGCTGTCGAACGCGTCGGCGCCGATCCCATAGACGGTGTCGGTGGGCATCACCACCAGGCGGCCGCTGCGCAGCGCACTTACCGCGGTGGCGATGCCCTGCGCACGCTGGTCGGGGTCGCCACAGTCGAAGTCACTCAATCGCGCACCTCCCCCATCCGCCGCGCCGTTACGAATCGGTCGCGACCCGCCAGGTCCCGCCTCGGCGTCATGCTATCGAAACACCCTGTGTTGCGGATGGTTTCGACCGTCAACGCCGACGTGGTGTCGTCGTGTTCAACGGCGAACAGCCCGCCTGGACGCAGCCAGCGGCCGGCGGTCGCGGCCACCGCTGTGATCACCAGCATCCCGTCCGGCCCGCCGAACAAGGCACGCGACGGATCATGCTGGGCCACTTCGGGGTCCAGTTCCGCACCGTCGGGAATGTAGGGCGGGTTGGACACCACCAGGTCAACTCGGCCGTCGAGTTCGGGCAGCAGTCCCGGTGTCTTGGCGTCGGCGCACACCAGCTCCACCGCGGTGCCCGCACAGTTGCGGCGGGCGTAGCCCAGTGCAGCCTCGGAGTCCTCGATGGCCAGCACCCGGGCACTGGGCCAGTGTCGGGCCAGTGCGATGGCCAAGGCACCCGATCCGGTGCAGACATCGACGATGACCGCCTCTGATGGAAGCTGTTGGGTCGTAGCCCATTCCAGGATGGACTCCGTTTCCGGGCGTGGGATGAACACCCCGGGACCCACCTGCAGGGTGAGCGGTCCGAACGCGGCGGTGCCGGTGAGGTGCTGCAGCGGCACCCGCTGCGAACGCAGGCTCACGACATCGCGGTAGCGGGCGAAGAATGCGTCGTCGGGCGGGTCGGCCAGCAGCAGCCGGGCCCGGTCGACGCCCGCCAGGTGGGCGGCCAACTCCTCGGCGTCGTATCGCGCCGAGTCGATCCCTGCCGCGGCGAAAACTGCTGCAGCGGAGTCGATCGCGTCCCGCAGCCGGGTCATGGCTACGTCCCCTGCTGCAGCCGGGATTCTTTATCGGCGGCGGCCAGGGCGTCGAACATCGCGTCGAGGTCGCCGTCGAGAACCTGGTCGAGGTTGTGCGCCTTGTAGCCGATCCGGTGGTCGGTGATGCGGTTCTCCGGATAGTTGTAGGTGCGGATGCGTTCGCTGCGGTCCACGGTGCGGATCTGGCTGGCCCGGTCTGCCGAGGCGTCGGCCAGCGCCTGCTCCTCGGCCAACGCCTGCAGGCGGGCGGCCAGCACCTGCAGCGCCCGGGTTTTGTTCTGCAGCTGGGAACGTTCGTTCTGGCAGGTCACGACGATGCCGGTGGGCAGATGGGTGATGCGGACCGCCGAGTCGGTGGTGTTGACCCCCTGGCCGCCCTTCCCCGACGACCGGTAGACGTCGATGCGCAGATCCGATTCGTCGATAGCGACCTCGGCGACCTCCTCGGGTTCGGGGTAGACCAGTACCCCCGCGGCCGAGGTGTGCACCCGCCCCTGGGATTCGGTGACCGGCACCCGCTGGACCCGGTGTACCCCGCCCTCGAACTTCATCCGCGACCACACCCCGTCGGCAGTGTCGCCCTTGCTCGCGATGGTCAGGGTGGCGTCCTTGTAGCCGCCCAGGTCCGAGGTGGTCTCGTCGAGCAGCGTCACCTTCCAGCCCTGGCGTTCGGCGTAGCGGATGTACATCCGGGCCAGATCGGCGGCGAACAACGCCGATTCCTCGCCGCCCTCACCGGATTTGACCTCGAGCACGATGTCGTCGGCGTCGTGCGGGTCGCGCGGGGCGAGCATGTCGGTGAGCTGGGTGTCCAGTTCGGCCACCTTGGCTTCCAGCTCGGTGACCTCCTCGGCGAACGAGTCGTCGTCGGCGGCAAGTTCCCGCGCAGCCTCCAGGTCGCCGCGCGCGGATTCCAGTTTGCGGTAGGCGGCGACGATCGGCGCCACCTGCGCGAATCGCCGGCCCACCTTGCGGGCGTCGGCGGGATTGTTGTGCAGATTCGGGTCGGCGAGCCGACCTTCGAGTTCAGCGTGTTCGGCCAGCAACGCGTCGATCGTCCGCACGCCCTGCGTCATCTACACCCTCCGAACACAAAACGACGCCCGGCCTGCGCGGTCCGCGACAGTCCGGGCGTCGATGTGGCTAGTTGTCGGCCGAAGCTTCCTGGGCGCCGGTCTTGCGCTTGCCGTAGCGCCGCTCGAAGCGCGCCACCCGGCCGCCGCTGTCCAGGATCTTCTGCTTGCCGGTGTAGAACGGGTGGCACTGCGAGCAGACCTCGACCACGATGTGCCCGCCCTCTTTGGTGCTGCGGGTGGTGAACGAGTGCCCGCAGCCGCAGACGACCGTGGTCTCGCCGTAGGCGGGGTGGATGCCAGATTTCATGATGTCCTCTTCATTCGCTGGCCGCCGGGTCGCCCGAGGTGTCGGACGTGAACCGGAACCGTTTGCTGCCTGAAAATTCAGGGCCTTGCCGATCGATTATGCCAGGTCAGCCCTCATCCGCCCAAACGCAGGGATGGGCACGTTCATTCCCCGGGGGTTTCCCCAGGTTCAGCATGCGCGGGGTGCTGACCGGCCAACCCGCCCCCGTCGAAAAATCCGCTCAGAACGGCCTAACAGCGCCGTTAATATCGTTGTCAGTCGGCGGACGCGATCACCGTGGCCTCCGTCGGAGGATAACGAGAGGCGACGACCACGATGAAGATCCAGATCAAGTTGGCTGCCGGCGGCCTCCTGGCCGCTGTTGCGCTGGGCCTGGGCGCCGGCACCGCTGGCGCGTACCCCACAGTCCCGCCGGTCCCGCCGGTACCCCCGGTCCCGGCCGTGCCGCCGGTCCCGGACATTCCGCAGCCGGGTCAGCACCCCACGCCGCCGCCGGTTCCGCCGGTGCCGCCCGTACCCCCGGTCCCGCCGATCCCGCACTGGTGATTGCGGCGGATCCGCGCTAACTAGCGCTCGACGACGGTGTAGGTCCGGGCGTTGCCCTGGCGCGTCCACAGCGCGCCCCCGTCGGGTCGGGCACCGCGCGCGGTCAGCTCCCGCTTGAGCACCTTGTTGGTTGCGGTCGACGGCAGCGCTTCGGTGATCCAGACATGGCGTGGCCATCCCTTGGGTGAAAGATCGGCCTGACCGGCCAGGAAGTCACCCAGCTCTACGGGGGTCAGCTCGGCGTCGTCGTGCAACACGATGGCGGCCATCACCTGGTCGCCCACCGCCTCGTCGGGCACCGCGTACACCGCGACCTGGTTGACCGGTTCCAGCCGCTGCAGGATGCGTTCGATGGGCGCGGTGGTCATGTTCTCGCCGTCGACGCGCAGCCAGTCGCCGCTGCGGCCGGCGAAGTAGATCCAGCCGTCGGCGTCGGCGTAGGCGAGATCACCGGACCAGTACATGCCGTGCCGCAGCCGGGCGTCGGTGGCGTCCCGGTCGTTGTAGTAGCCGGAGAACATGCCGGCCCCGGTGGTGTTGACCAGTTCGCCGATCGCCTCGTCGGGGTTGGCCAGGCTGCCGTCCTCGGCGAATTCGGCTGCCACGCACTCGGTCACGGTGTCGGCGTTGTAGATCGCGACGCCGGGAAACGGCTTGCCCAGCGACCCGGACGGGCAGCCGTCCTCGCGGGTGATGATGATGGCGCCCTCGGTGGAGCCGAACCCGTCCCACACCGCGCAGTCGAAACGGCGGGAGAATTCCGCGATGTCGCGATCACTGGCCTCGTTGCCGAAGGCCACCCGCAGCGGGTTGTCGTGGTCGTCTGGCTGTTCGGGGGTGGCCAGCACATAGGCCAGCGGTTTACCGACATAGTTCATGTAGGTCGCCTGGTAGCGGCGCAGGTCGGGCAGCAACCCGGACGCCGAAAAGGCCGCGGGCACCATCGACGCCCCGCACCCCACGGCCACACTCCACCCGGCCAGCAGCGCGTTGGAGTGAAACAGCGGCATCGACAGGTAGCAGACGTCGGACGCACTCAGCTCGAATCGCTGGATCAACGAGGCGCCGGCGAACGGCACGATCAGGTGCGGCAGCTGAACGGCTTTGGGATCCCCGCTGGTGCCGGAGGTGAAGATCATCATGAAGGTGTCGTTGGGTCCCACTTCGCGATACGGGACCAGGTCGCCGGCGTCGGCCAACATCGTCGACCATTCGGCACTGCTGACGTCGAGAATGCGTACCCCCGACAGGTCGAGGCCGTCGAGCAGTCCGATGTGCGCGGGATCGGTAAGCAGGATCTGGCAGTCCGCCTTGCCGATATCGCCGGCCAGCGCGGCACCGCGGCGGGTGTCGTTGATCCCGCACAGCACGTAGCCACCCAGAGCGGCGGCCGCCATCGCGGTCAGCATCTCGGGGGTGTTGCCCAGCAGCACCCCGACGTGCAGCGGCCGGTCCGAATCAGCAGCCTTGATCAGGGCCGCCGCCATCGCCGCGGCGTCGGCCAGGTGCTCACGCCAGCTCCAGACGCGCTCGTCGTATCTGACCGCCGCGGCGTCGTCGCCGGCTCGTTCCCGAAGTAGTTGCTGCACCGTGTCTGCCACGGGCACCATTGTGGCCCAACGCACACGAAGGCCCCCGACACACTGGGCGTCGGGGGCCTTCGGTGGATGTGCTAATCGACTAAGAGGTGACCCGTAATTGTCCGCAGCATTTGAGGTTCCAGAGTGCGGCGATGATGTGAAGGCTGTGATTGATGGCGTCTTCTGGGCGGCGGCGTTGTCGCAGGATTTGCCAGTCCTTGATGCTGGCGATGACGTGTTCGACGCGGGCGCGGATGCGCCGGTGTCGGCGGTAGTGGTCGTGGTGGATGATCCGGTCGCCGGGTCCGCGTGGGGGGCCGGTGATGGTGGTGATTCCGCGGTAGCCGCCGTCTCCGAGGATGGTCCGGGGACCGTCGATGAGCCCAGCGACGGTCGGGCGCGCCACGACGACATCATTGCGGTTACCGGGCCAGCACTGGCCAACGGCTACGACGTGGCGGGTGTCGGCGTTGATGAGGATCTGGGTGTTGACGCTGCGGCGGTGGTTTTTACTGATCGTGGTGATCGATTGGTCGTGCACCGGGATCAGGGTGCCGTCGATGATCCACGGGTGAGCAGAGTCGTGGTCGGGGGTGGGGTGCAGAACGGCGGCCAGCGTCGGCACCAGGTGGTGAATGATCCGGTCGACGGCGGATTGGCTGGTGGTGAACAAGGCGGCCAGCGCACGGGTGGTCAGGTTGGTGCGCAAATGAATCAGCACCAGCAGCACCCGCACGGGCGGCGGCATGCTCCACGGGCGGCCACGGGACACAGGGGCGAGTTGATGGCCGATGGGCGTGAGCACGGTGTGGAACTGACGGCCGGTTAAGCCGGTCAGCGGTATCCAGGTTCGGTATCGGCGCGGTAGGGCCTCGGTGTCGGTGGCTTGTGATTGCATGGGTTCCATGGCAGCCACGCCCACCGACACCATGGCCGCGACCGGCGGTGATGAGGTCGTGGGTGCACCGCGCCGGCGGGGCAAGTCGAAGGCGCCGAACTTCACATACGAGGGTCCGGTGTCGGTGATCCGGCTGGAACTCGACGCCACCGATAAGCGGACCCGGCGGCGGCTGCAAGCCCAGTGGGAGGCGGTGTTTCAGTTGCGGCGGGCGTTGCAGCGTGACGCGGCCGCGCGGTGCCGGGCGTATTGGGTCGCCCATCATGAACGCGCGGAAGACCCGAGGGCATTACGGGAGCGGTTGGGGTTGTCCCGCAAGGGCATTGAGGCCGCAGCCAAATGTCACATCGAGGCCAGTGGGTGGATGCGCGAGCACCTCACCAAGGCGGTGGGCCTGCATGTGGCCGATGAGGTTTGGGAAACGATCGACCGGCATTTGTTCACCGATGCGTCGGGGCGTCGGCATGGCCCGCCGCGGGTGGGGTCGTGGTGGGATTTCACCCGGATTCCCGGCCGTGCGCGCTCGCACACCAAGGCCCAGCCGACGTGGGAGACCTACCGCCTGGCCGGCAGCCTGGATGGGCACCTGGGCGCCTACCGGCACCCGCAGCTGCCCGCGTCGGTGCAGACCGCCCGCGACGCCGCTGGCCAGCCAACAGGGATATCGATCCTGGCCCAGCCGGGCCGCCTACCGGCGCATGCGCGGCCGGTGAGTAGGTCGTGGTGGGGCCACGACGGTGCCCTGGCGGTGGTGTTCACCGGCCTGCCCTGCGGGGACTTGGTTCTGCCGGTGCGGTTACCGGCCGGTGCCGGGAAGTGGCCGCACCTCGCGCATTTCCTGGCCGACCCGAGCACCTGGCACAAGATCGACCTGGTGCGGGTGCGTGACCGCAAAGCGCCCGGCGGCTGGCGCTACTACGCCCACCTGCTGGTGCACCAGGCCGGCTATCAGTCGCCGTCGACGATCACCCGCCGCGAACAGATCCCGGCTGGTCGTCGTGCCGGTGTGGATGCCAACGTGTCCAACCTGTCGGTCGCCTCGTTCTCCGCGGAGCATCCGCAGCAGTTGGCGGTCGGGCAGATCTTGTGCACCCCGGCCCAGCAGCGTGCCGCCAGCCGTGCCGCCAAGAAAACCCGTGACCGCCAGCGTGCCCTGGATCGGTCGCGGCGCAACACCAACGCCGACCAGTACGCGCCGTCGGTGCGTCAGCAGAAACGGGCGCAGCGCCGCGCGGCCAACGGACTATCAGAACGCCAGGTTGCCAATCCGGGTGGCGCGCGGCACGCCCGCGCCGATGGGGCGCCACTGCGCGCATACCGCAAAGACGAACTGTCCGAGGCCTACCGGCGAACACGCTGTGATCACGGCGCCGCGACACGCCGCGCCAGCCAGGCCAAACAAGCCCGCGCCAACGAGGTCGCCGCGGCGATCGTGGCCACCCACGGCAACACCATCACCATCGAAGACTGCCGCATCTCCACCTGGGCACGGCTGTGGGGCAAACGGATCGCGTTGTTCAGCCCCGGCATGCTGGCCAGCGCCCTGGAGCGTGAATGCCACGCCGCCGGCGGGCGGTTTTATCGGGCCGGCACCCACGCCACCGCGATGTCCCAGCACTGCCTGTGTGGTGCACGCGTGGCGAAAACCCTGGCGCAGCGCACCCACGACTGCGGCCACTGCGGGCTGCGCGCCGACCGCGACATCGTGTCGGCCTTCCTGGCGGCCTGCGTCGACTTCACTGATCCCGACGATCCGCGCACCGCGGTCGTCGACTACCGACTTGCCCACGCAATCCGCGATGGGTTGGCCTCCCAGCAAGAGTGGGAGGGTTCAGTCAACCGGTACCAGCCACCAACACCACCCGGTGAAGGACCAGCCAGGACCGGCAGCCACCACCCCGTGGTGGCCTCTGCTGAACAAGCGGCACCCGGCCCACCCCCGAACAGACCACGCCAGCGTGGACGTCACGGGACCAGCCGAAAACAACCAGACCCCAACCTGGTTGGCGCCGCATGACCAATTACGGGTCAACTCTTAGTCGACCTCGGCGCCGCCCGGTGTCGTCTTGGACACCTGCACCAGGAACTCGTAGTTGTTCTTGGTCTTGCGCAGCTGGCTCATCAACAGGTCGATCGCCTGATGGGAATCCAGCCCCGAGAGCACGCGGCGCAGCTTGTGCACGATGGCGAACTCATCGGGCGAGAGCAGCAGCTCGTCCTTTCGGGTGCCGGACGGGTTGACGTCGACCGCCGGGAACACCCGGCGCTCGGCGATCTTGCGGTCCAGCTTGAGCTCGGCGTTGCCGGTGCCCTTGAACTCCTCGAAGATCACCGTGTCACCGGTGGAACCGGTCTCCACCATCGCGGTGGCGATGATGGTCAGCGACCCGCCGTGCTCGATGTTGCGCGCCGCGCCCAGGAACCGCTTGGGCGGGTACAGCGCGGTGGAGTCCACACCACCGGACAGGATGCGGCCCGACGCCGGGGAGGCGTTGTTGTAGGCGCGGCCCAGTCGGGTGATCGAGTCCAGCAGCACGACGACATCCTTGCCCTGCTCGACCAGCCGCTTGGCCCGCTCGATGGCCAGCTCGGCGGCCTGGGTGTGGTCCGACGGCGGGCGGTCGAAGGTCGAGGCGATGACCTCGCCCTTGACCGAACGCTGCATGTCGGTGACCTCTTCGGGCCGCTCGTCGACCAGCACCACCATCAGGTGACACTCCGGGTTGTTGCGGGTGATCGCGTTGGCGATGTCCTGCATGATCGTGGTCTTACCGGCCTTGGGCGGCGACACGATCAGGGCGCGCTGGCCCTTGCCGATCGGCATGATCAGGTCGATGACCCGGGTGGTCAGCTTCTCGCCGGAGGTCTCCAGCCGCAGCCGCTGATTCGGGTACAACGGGGTCAGCTTGGTGAAATCAGGCCGGTTGCGGGCCTCCTCCACTGGGCCACCGTTGACGCTGTCGAGGCGCACCAGCGGGTTGAACTTCTGCCGCTGGTTGGGCTGCTCACCGTCGCGGGGCACCCGCACCGCGCCGGTCACCGCGTCGCCGCGACGCAGGCCGTTCTTGCGCACCATGTTCATCGAGACGTAGACGTCGTTGGGTCCGGCCAGGTAGCCGGATGTCCGCACGAAGGCGTAGTTGTCCAGCACATCGAGGATCCCGGCCACCGGCTGCACGACGTCGTCGTCGCGCAGTTCGGCGTCACCGCCGCCACCGTCGCCGGTCCGTTCACCACGGCGCCGGCGATCGCGGAACCGGCGTCCGCGGCGGCCACCGCGCCCATCGGCGTCGTCGTCTCCGCCGCCGCGGTTCTGCTGGTCGCTGCCCTGGTCGCCGCCCTTGTTCTGGGTGCGCTCCTCGGTCTTGTCGGCCTTGGCCTCGCCCTTGGCGTCTTGATCCCGGCGGTCATTGCGCGCGGTCTGCGCCGACGCGTCCTGCCCGCCCGACTCGTCACTGCCGGCATTCGGCGATCCCGCATCGCGGCTGGCGCCACGACGCGCCCGACGGGGCTCCTCGCTCTGCGACCCCTCGGCGGGAGTCTGGGAGGTGGTCTCGGACTTGGCTTCCGACTTGGCCTCGGCGGGGGCCTCGGATTTCGTCTCGGCGGGGGCCTCGGCCGGCGCCGGCTGGTCGCCGTCTGCCTTTGCCGGGCCACCGTTGGGGCGGCTGTTGCCGCGTACGGCGTTGATCGCGTCGATCAGCTCGCCCTTGCGCATGGCCGAAGTGCCTTTGACACCTACCTGGCTCGCCAGTGCGCGCAGTTCGGGCAATACCATCGCCGACAGCGAACCACCCGAGGTGGCGGCCGTGGGAGCATCTGCGGTCACGGGGTTGGGCAGCAGGCTGTCCTGCGTGCCGTTGCCAGCCGTGATGAGGTCCGTATCAGTCACGGATTTCCTTTCTTCCCTCGCCGGTTGTGTCACGCGAGGGGTTGGTTGCATTCAGCGGAATCGCCGAGTGCGCTCCACCATCGACTCTGCTGCATTGATTACCCGCATCGGCGGCGTCAAATCGCGAACCGTCTCCACGAGAGGAATTTGATGGTGTTCCAGCGTTAGCGCCGACGCAGATGTCGCGATAGCTGGACGGCTCCGAGGATAGCCTGCATGAGTGCGGGAAGCAAGGCTACCCTGCCGTACCCGTCAAGCATCAGGTCGGGACGACCACTCCAGAACTCCAGCGAACACCGTCTCCAACCGCCATCGGGTTGGTCGAAAATCCGCGCGAAGCGCCGAACTCCAGCACCTCTGCGGGTAGCTCTGCCTCGGTGCTCAGCGCCAGCACCGCTGGTCCCGCGCCGGAAAGCACCGCTGCGATGCCGTAACGACGCAACATCTGCAGATATTCCGCCGACTCCCGCAGGACAACGGCGCGTTGCGGCTGATGAAGAAGATCTTCGGTGGCCGCGAGCAACAGATCCGGCCGCTCGGTCAGCGCCACCACCAGCAGCGCGGCCCGACTCACATTGAAACGGGCGTCGCGGTGGCTGACCTGCTCGGGAAGCAGCACGCGGGTTTCCGCCGTCGATGACCGCTGTTGGGGAATCGCCGGGAAAAGGCGCAGATCGGGATGCAGCCGCAACGACACCGCCGAGTACGCCGGCGGCGTGCAGCCGGCATCGGTCCACGACACGACCGCCCCGCCCAGCACGGCGGCGGCGGCGTTGTCCGGGTGGCCTTCGAACTCCGAGGAGAGCTGGATGAGCTGGGTTTCGGTCAACGGTTGGGCGTCCACCTGGGCGACCAGACCGTTAACCGCGGCAAGGCCACCGACCACGGCTGCCGCCGACGAGCCCAGACCGCGCTGATGCGGCACGGCGTTGCGACACCGCACCAACAGCCCGGGCGCCTCGCACCCGACCTCCCGCAGCCCGCGCTGAATTCCTTGCACCACAAGGTGATCCGGCCCCAGGGAAACCTGTCCGGCCCCTTCACCCTCGACCTGAACCACCAGCCCGGACTCGGTGGTTTCGACGAGGACCTCGTCGTAGAGACCCAAGGCCAGACCGAGCGTGTCGAAACCGGGCCCTAGGTTGGCACTGGAGGCCGCCACCACCGCGGTGGCGGACAGCCCGACGGGCAGCGGCTGGCGCGCCATGCCCTCGCATGGCGACCTGCCGCGACCGGCGTCGCTGCTCGTACAGTCGGTCATCTAGACCAGTCCCAACTTCTCCACCACCGCGACCGGGTCGACAGGCACCGCACTCACGCTGGGCATATCCCGCAGCGCGGTGTCGGGGTCCTTCAGGCCGTTGCCGGTGACGGTGCACACCACGGTGGACCCGCGCTCGACCCAGCCGTCATCGATCGATTTGAGCAGGCCGGCGATGCTGGCCGCCGAAGCCGGCTCGACGAACACGCCTTCGGCGCTGGCCACTAGGTGGTAGGCGGCGAGGATCTCCTCGTCGGTGGCGGCCAGGAAGCGTCCGCCGGAATCCTGCTGAGCCGCTACCGCCGCCGTCCACGACGCCGGCGAGCCGATCCGGATCGCGGTGGCGATCGTCTCTGGCTGGGCGACCGGTGCGCCCAGCACCAGCGGCGCCGCACCGGCGGCCTGCGTACCCAGCATCCGGGGCAGGCTCTTGATGATGCCGTCGCGGTGGTACTCGGTGTAGCCCTTCCAGTACGCGGTGATGTTGCCGGCGTTGCCGACCGGCAGCGAATGCACGTCAGGGGCCGCCCCCAGGGCGTCGACGATCTCGAACGCCGCGGTCTTCTGGCCCTCGATGCGCACCGGGTTCACCGAGTTGACCAGCGAGATGGTCGGGAAGTCGGCGGTCATCTTGCGCGCCAGTTCCAGGCAGTCGTCGAAGTTACCGTCGATCTGGATGATCTTGGCGCCGTGCATGACGGCCTGGGCCAGCTTTCCCATGGCGATCTTGCCCTGCGGGATCAGCACCGCGCAGGTGATGCCCGCGCGGGCGGCGTAGGCCGCCGCCGAGGCCGAGGTGTTTCCGGTGGAGGCGCACAGCACCGCCTGCTGGCCACGGGCCACGGCATCGGTGACCGCCATGGTCATGCCGCGGTCTTTGAACGAGCCGGTGGGATTGAGCCCCTCGACCTTGAGATACACCGTGCAGCCGGTTTGTTCGGATAGCCGGGTGGCGCGGATGAGCGGGGTACCGCCCTCGAGCAAGGTGATCGGGGTCCAGTCCTCGCCGACCGGCAGCCGGTCGCGATAGGCCTCGATCAGCCCCGGCCAGGGCTGATGGATTGCTGTCCTTGCAGAGCTCACTGGCCGGTTCCTTCCAGTCGTAGCACGCTGGCCACCCGTTGCACCACATCCAGATCAGCCAGTGCAGCAACGGTTTCCGAGAGTGCAGCCTCAGCGGCGCGGTGGGTCAGCACGACGATGCGCGCGCCGATGCGCCGACCGTCCTGGTCAGCAACGCCTTCTTGGCGCACCTCGGCGATGCTGACCTCGTGGGCGGCGAACTCGGCGGCCACCGAGGACAACACGCCGGGTTTGTCGGCGACGTCCATGCTGACGTAGTAACGGGTTTCCACATCGCCGATCGGGGCGATCGGCAGTTGGGCATAGCGGGATTCACGGGGGCCGCGGCCGCCGTGCACCCGGTTGCGCGCGGCCATCACCAGGTCGCCGGTGACCGCCGAGGCGGTGGGTGCACCGCCGGCACCCTGGCCATAGAACATGAGTCGGCCGGCCGCCTCGGCTTCAACCACGACCGCGTTGAAGGCGCCGTTGACGGTGGCCAGCGGATGAGTCGAGTCCACCAGTGCGGGGTATACCCGCGCCGAAACCCGTTGTTGGCCCTGGCTGGTGATTCGCTCGCAGATCGCCAGCAGTTTGATGGTGCAGCCCAGCGCACGCGCGGCGGTGAAGTCGTCCGGGGTGATGTTGGTGATGCCCTCGCGGTAGACGTCGTCGGCGGTCACCCGGGTGTGAAACGCGATCGAGGCCAGAATGGCGGCCTTGGCGGCGGCGTCGTAGCCCTCGACGTCGGCGGTCGGGTCGGCCTCGGCGTAGCCCAGGGCGCTGGCATCGGCCAACGCGCTGGCGTAGTCGGCTCCGGTGGAATCCATCTCGGACAGGATGTAGTTGGTGGTGCCGTTGACGATCCCGGCGACCCGGCGCACCGAGTCCCCGGCCAGCGACTGGGTCAGCGGTCGAATGACCGGGATGGCGCCGGCGACGGCGGCCTCGAAATACAGGTCGACCCTGGCCCGTTCAGCGGCCTCGGCCAATTCCCCGGTGGAGCGCGACAGCAGCGCCTTGTTGGCGGTCACGACGGACTTGCCGCGTTCCAACGCCAGCAGAATCGCCTTGCGGGCCGGTTCAACCGGCCCCATCAGCTCCACCACGATGTCGACGTCGTCGCGCGACACCAGTTCTTCGACGTTGTCGGTCAGCAGGTCGATCGGCACGCCGCGATCGTCGGCGACCCGGCGCACCCCGATGCCGCGTAGCGCCAGCGGGGCACCGATCCGGGCCGCCAGGTCCGCGGCGCTCTCCTCGATGATCCGCACGACTTCGCGGCCGACGTTGCCCAATCCCAATACGGCGACACCGATCGGCTCCTGAGCGGACACGCTTACCTCACCTCCAGGCTCAGTAGGTCGTCGACCGTTTCCCGGCGCAGCAGCAGGCGGGCCTGACCATCGCGCACGGCCACCACGGCTGGGCGGCAGATCAGGTTGTAACGGCTCGACATCGAATAGCAGTAGGCACCGGTGGCGGCCACCGAGATCAAGTCACCAGGTCCGACGTCATCGCTGAGCCAGGTGTCGCGGATGACGATATCGCCGCTCTCACAGTGCTTCCCGACGATCCGCGACAGCGTTGCGGATGCGTCACTGGTCCGGGAGACCAGCCGCACGTCGTATTCGGCCCCGTAGAGCGCGGGCCGGATATTGTCGCTCATCCCGCCGTCGACGCTGACGTAGCGGCGCTGGGCGGTGGCGCTGACGGCCACATCCTTGACGGTGCCGACTTCGTAGAGCGTGACGGTGCCCGGCCCGGCGATGGCGCGCCCCGGTTCGACGACCAGCGTCGGCGTGGGCCGGCCGACCCCCAATATAGAAGCGGACTCGTCGCGCACGATGGCGTTGAGCTTGGCGGCGAGTTCGGCCATCGGCGGTGGATCATCCTGCGGCAGATAGGAGATGCCCAGTCCCCCACCGAGGTCGATGATGGAGAGCTGGGCGGTCTTGTCGACACCGAACTCGGCGACCACGTCTTTCAGCAGGCCGATGACCCGGTGTGCGGCCAGCTCGAAACCGGCGACGTCGAAGATTTGCGATCCGATGTGGCTGTGTAGACCCACCAGCCGCAGATGCTCGGCGGCGAATACCTGCCGTATCGCGTCCATCGCCGCGCCGCTGGCCAGTGACAGCCCGAACTTCTGGTCCTCGTGGGCGGTGGAGATGAACTCGTGGGTGTGGGCCTCCACGCCCACGGTGACCCGGACCAGGACGTCCTGGACCACGCCCGCGGCGCCGGCAGTCTTGTCGAGGCGCTCGATCTCGATCATTGAGTCGAGCACGATGTGGCCGACCCCCGCCTTCACCGCGGTCATCAGCTCGTCGACGGACTTGTTGTTGCCGTGCAACGTGATCCGCTGCGCCGGGAAGCCGGCGTGCAGTGCGACGGCCAGCTCGCCGCCGGTGGCGACATCCAGGGACAGGCCTTCCTGGTCGATCCAGCGCGCGATTTCACTGCAGAGGAAGGCCTTGGCGGCGTAGTGCACGTGGTCGCCGCCGCCGAACGCGGTCGCGATGTCGCGGCAGCGGCCGCGGAAGTCGTCTTCGTCGATGACGAACAGCGGGGTCCCGTACTGCTGGGCCAGCTCGGTGACGCCGACACCGGCGATGCTAACCTGGCCGTCGTCGCCACGAACACTGTTGCGCGGCCACACGTTCGGCGCCAGGTTCATCATCTCCGCCGCCGTCTGCGGGCGCGGCGGGGCACCTGGGTGGTGAATCTCGTCGGCGTGCCGGGGTCCGGCCGGATGAACGTTCACATGCGCTCCGGTGCGGTGACGCCGAGGATGGCCAGGCCGTTGGCGATGACCTGGCGGGTGGCCTGGCACAGCGCAAGGCGCGCGGTGTTCAATTCGGTGGGTTCTTCGTCGCCCTGGGGCAGCACCCGGCAGGAGTCGTAGAACCGGTGGTAGTCACCGGCGAGGTCCTCCAGGTATCGGCACACCCGGTGCGGTTCGCGCAGCGAGGCAGCGGTTTTGAGCACCCGCGGGAACTCGCCGAGGCTGCGGATCAGGGCGCCTTCCTTGTCGTGGGTAAGCAGCCCCAGGTGATCGGTGTCGGCGATCAGGCCCAGCTCGGCGGCGTTGCGGGCCAGCGCGGAGAGCCGGGCATGGGCGTATTGCACGTAATAGACCGGGTTCTCGTTGGACGCCGAGGACCACAGCGCCAGGTCGAGGTCGATCGGACTGTCCACCGAGGAGCGGATCAGGCTGTAGCGGGCGGCGTCCACGCCGATGGCCTCGACCAGGTCGTCGAGGGTGATCACGGTGCCGGCCCGCTTGCTCATCTTGACCGGCTGGCCGTCGCGGACCAGGTTGACCATCTGGCCGATCAGCACCTCGACGGTCGCCGGATCATCGCCGAAGGCCGCGGCGGCGGCCTTGAGCCGGGCGATGTAGCCGTGGTGGTCGGCGCCGAGCATGTAGATGCACAGGTTGAACCCGCGCTCGCGCTTGTCCAGGTAGTAGGCCAGATCCCCGGCGATGTAGGCGGGTTTGCCGTCGCTCTTGATCACGACGCGGTCTTTGTCGTCGCCGTAGGCGCTGGTACGCAGCCAGGTGGCACCGTCTTTTTCGTAGATGTTGTCGTTGGCGCGCAGCCGTTCGATGGCCTGCTCGACCCGGCCGGAGGTGTGCATCGAGTCTTCGTGGGTGTAGACGTCGAAGTCGGTGCCGAACTCGTGCAGCGATTCCTTGATGTGGGTGAACATCAGGTCCACGCCGATCGCGCGGAACGTCTCGTGCTGCTGGTCGTCGGGCAAGCTGAGCGCATCCGGCGCCTTGGCCACGATCTGGGCGGCGATGTCGTTGATGTAGCTGCCGGCGTAGCCGTCCTCGGGGGTGGGCTCCCCCTTGGCGGCGGCGATCAGCGAGTTGGCGAACCGGTCGATCTGGGCACCGTGGTCGTTGAAGTAGTACTCGCGCACCACGTCGGCGCCCTGGGTGGACAGCAGCCGGCCCAGCGCGTCGCCGACTGCGGCCCAGCGGGTGCCGCCGATGTGGATCGGGCCGGTGGGGTTGGCCGAGACGAACTCCAGGTTGACCTCGAGGGCTTTGAGCTCGTCGCAGTGGCCGTAGGTGTGGCCGGCATCGATGACGTTGTTGACCACCACGCCCTGCGCCGAGGCCTCCAGACGCAGGTTCACGAAGCCGGGACCGGCGGTTTCCGCGGCAGCGATACCGTCGGTGGCGGCCAGCGCCTCGGCCAGCCATCCGGCCAGCTCACGGGGGTTGACCCCGACCTTTTTGGCGACCTGCAACGCCAGGTTGGTGGCGTAGTCGCCGTGCTCGGGGTTGCGCGGGCGCTCGACGGTCACCGTCGCGGGCAGCGCGGCAGGGTCGAGGTCGTGCGCGGCAAGCACCGCGGCAGCGGTGGCCTGCAGCAGTTCGGCCAGATCGGCGGGGGTCACGAGGCCCCATCCTAGAGTCTGGCGTGGTCAGACCCCGAATCCGTCCGGTTCTTTGGCTCCGGCTTTCATGCGTTATTCTGTCGGAGCCCACATGGCGCGGTATCACCTACCCGCCCCCGTAGCTCAGGGGATAGAGCGTCTGCCTCCGGAGCAGAAGGTCGTAGGTTCGAATCCTATCGGGGGTACTCTCATCGCTGCTGGTTAGACCTTAATTTTTGAGGGTTGCACCTATCCCCTGTGCCCCTGGTATGCCGGGCCGCCGCAATCTTGGCCCGTTGGGCACCAACCCGATGGGGTGACCCTGGTAGCCAGCACAGTCATCAGCGAATCGCGAAGACAGCCGTTACTCGAATTTCTATAATCTGCTTAAAAGTATAGAATCTCCCTATGGCGCTGAGTATCAAACACCCGGAGGCCGACCGGCTGGCCCGCGAACTCGCCGCCCAGACCGGCGAAACCCTAACCGAGGCCGTCGTCGTGGCACTCCGCGAACGGCTCACCCGTGAGCGCGGACGCGCACAGACCACCGCATTGCGCGACGAGTTGGCCGCGATCCGGGCCCGGTGCGCGGCGCTCCCACGAGCCGATCAGCGGAGCGCAGAGGCGATCATCGGCTATGACGAGCACGGTTTGCCCAGCTGATGGTGATCGATACCTCCGCGCTGGTGGCGATGTTGAGCGACGAGGCGGAAGCCGAACAGTTCGAGGCCAATGTCCAGGCCGACCCGATCCGGTTGATGTCATCGGCGTCCTACCTGGAAGCGGCGATCGTGATCGAGTCCCGGTTCGGCGAAGCGGGCGGACGTGAGTTGGATCTGTGGTTGCATCGCGCCGCGGTCGACCTCGTGGCCGTCGACGCCTCCCAGGCGGATATCGCCCGTACCGCTTACCGCACCTACGGCAAGGGACGTCATCGGGCGGCGCTGAACTACGGCGACTGTTTCTCCTATGCGCTGGCGAAGGTCAGCGGTCAGCCGCTGCTGTTCAAGGGCGATGACTTCGCCCACACCGACATTGACGGCGTCGCACCCCTCACCGGCTAACACGCACCGCCGACGGCCCGATCAACTCTCTTCTGCTTCGGCTATCCACGCCCGCCGGCCAGTTAAGTGTCGCTATCTAATACGGATAGCGACACTTGGCGGCCCCGGGCTCTTCTCCGTTCAGACCGCGCGGCGAGGTGTGATCCAGCCCGTAGCGGCTACGGGGATCACTACACTGCAGCATTGCCGAAGCAACGGACCCGCATCACGAAAAGGACCATCACTCGTGGCTCCTCACCACACACCGCGCAGCGCGATCATCGGCGCGGGGATGGTCGGTTCAGTACACGCCTACGCGGTGCACCGCGCCGGCGGGCAGTTGGCAGCCATCTGTGCCAGCGCACCGCACCGCAGCGAGCTGGCCGCGCAGCGACTGGGGGCCGAGCGTGCGGCGACCGCCGAACAGGTCATCGCCGCCGACGACATCGACGTGGTGCACATCTGCACGCCGAACTCACTGCATCACGACCAGGCTTTGGCGGCGCTCGCGGCCGGCAAGCATGTGATCTGCGAAAAGCCGCTGGCCACCACCGTCGTCGACGCCGCCGCGCTGGTGCAGGCCGCCGAGCGCGCCGGGACGGTGGCGGCGGTACCGTTCATCTACCGCTTCTACGCGATGGCACGCGAAGCCCGCTCCCAGATCGCCGATACCCCGCTCTGGCTCCTGCACGGCAGCTATCTGCAGGACTACATGGCCAAGTCGGATCCGACCGGATGGAGATCCGACCCAGCCCAAAGCGGCTTGTCGATGACCTTCGCCGACATCGGGTCGCATTGGTGCGACATGATGGAATTCGTTACCGGGCACCGGATTAACGCCGTCTGCGCCGTAGAGGCAAGTGCGCCGGGGCACGCCGCCCGCCAGGACGACGGCGCGGTCGTCGCGTTTCGAACCGATCGTGGTGCTATCGGCAGCGTCATCGTCAGCCAATCGTCGCCCGGCCGCAAGAACCAGCTGTCGTTCTCCTTCGACGGCCGTGACCTGGCGGTGTTGTTCGAGCAGGAGCACCCCAACGAACTGATCGTCGCGGGACTGCGGGCCAACACCGTGATCGCCCGCGACGGCGCCGAACTCGACCCGAACAGCGCCCGGTATTCGCTGCTGCCCAGCGGCCACCCGCAGGGATACCAGGACTGCTTCAACCTCTTCGTCGCCGACGTCTACGACGCCATCCGCACCGGCTCTCCGCCGGACGGCCTGCCGCTGTTCAGTGACGGGTTACGGGCCGCGACCATCCACGCGGCGGTGGCAGCCTCGGTGTCCAACGGCACGTGGGTGGACGTGGCCGGAGGCCAGTCGTGAGCCCCAGACCGGTTCGGCTGGCGCTGATCGGGCTGGGCGGTATGGGGTTGGGGCATCTGAGGATCTTCGCGGATTTGGCACCCTGGGCGCAGATCGCCGCCCTGGCCGACAGCCATGTGCCGTTCGTCGAACGTGCTGCGGCACTGGTGCCGTCCGCCCAGGTTTTTCACGACCCGCTGGACTGTGTGCGCAACGCCGACGCCGACGGGGTGGTGGTGGCCACCGCGGACGCGACCCATCACGGCATCGTCGAGGCGTGTATTGCCCGCGGTGTTCACGTGCTCTGCGAGAAGCCGCTGGCGCTGTCCGCCGAAACGTCGCTACACCTGGTCAATGCCGAGCGGGCCGTCGGTCGGCGACTGGTGCAGGTGGCCTACATGCGTCGTTATGACGCCGAGTACCGCTATCTGCATGCCACACTGCGTTCCCGGCGCATCGGCGACCCGGTGCTGATCACTCAGCGCCACCACAATCCGCTGTCTGTCAACACTTTTGACGCCCAGCAACTGATCACCAGTTCGGCCGCCCACGATATCGACCTGTTCCGCTGGCTCACCGGGGAGGAGGTCCGCTCCGTCGCCAGCGCAACCAACGCCAGTGACGACGGCACAACGGTCACCGTGCTCGTCACGTTGACGTCGCAATCCGGCGTGCTGGGACTGCTCGAGCTCGGCCGGGGGCCGGGCATGCAATACGACATCGGGCTCAATCTGGTTGCCAGCGCCGGCGCACTCACACTCGGCTCACCCACGCTGGCGACGCGTGCACTCACCGATGGAGGTGCGGCCCTGCACCTCCCGGACACCTGGATTGAACGTTTCGACAGCGCGTATCGCGCCCAGGACGCCGCCTGGCTCACCGCGGTGGCAAACGACTCGATCGACGGCGCGTCGACATATGACGGCTACGCCACCAACGCGGTCATCGATGCCGCACTGGCGGCATTGAGTTCCGGTAACACCGAGCCGGTGAACCAGGTCCCCGCCTAAGCGCGCTACGCCAGCACCGTGTGCATCAGCATCACGTCGTAGGCGTTCCACGACGACAGCGTGAAGTACACGTCCTTGCCGGTCGACCAGGGATGCAGGAACGGCCCATAGATGCCGCCCGGCATCTGGAACGACGACACCAGCAGTTGCTCGGGGCTCCACGGCCCTTGCGGGGCCGGCGCGGTCCGCGCCACCACGTCGTTGTTGGCGTTGGTGTAGAGCACCAGGAACTGGCGCAGATAACTGTTGTACTGGGCCGACATTTCACCCGCCGGGCCCGGGATCACCGGGGTGGCCGCGCCGGGATTGGCCGGCACCCACGAATTCGAATCGCCGTTCCAGTACTGATACTTGGTCAGGTCGGGCAACGCCCGTTCCGGGGCGCGGGACAGATAGATCGAACCGGCCCGTCCCGACGGCGTCCCGA
Source organism: Mycobacterium sp. NGS50 (assembly GCF_059812545.1). Lineage (NCBI taxonomy): Bacteria > Bacillati > Actinomycetota > Actinomycetes > Mycobacteriales > Mycobacteriaceae > Mycobacterium > Mycobacterium sp. NGS50. The sequence goes on along the minus strand of NZ_JCALCW010000046.1, from coordinate 2,671 downwards.
ATGAGTACATGTAGCCGTCGCCGCCGCGAAGGTAGGCGCCCATCTGGAAGTTTTCGTTGCCCGGCACGACCGGCGCCCCGGGGACATTCTCGCTGCCGGTCGAACGCACGCTGCCGGGGTAGATCCCCCAGTGCTCGCCGTTGTCCGGGGACATCGCGATCGCCGAATAGTTGGTCGACCACTCGCCGTCACGTCCCCACTGCTTAATGGACATGAAGTTCATGTACTGCTTGCCGTCGACCGCGATGGCGGCCGTGGGGATCATGCCTTGCTGACTGGTCGCCCATTTGACGCCCGGCAGGATCGCGCGGGCATAGCCGGACTGCAGGATCGGTGCGCCGGAATACTTGTTGCCGACCGCACCCGGCCCCACCAGGATTCCGTCGTTCAGATTCTGGTCCTGGGTGCGAAACAGCACGTTGTTGCGCCACTGCTGGCCGTCGACCTTGCAGTACCCGAACGTGTCACCGAAGGCCAGCAGCACCTGACGGTTCGCGGGATCGCCGTTGTCCCAGGGGATCCCGAGGTCAGTGCCGGAGATGCCGAAGCGCTCCAGGGTCCGATTGGGGCTGTTGGGCCCGGTGATCCACTCCACCAGCGACGTGTTGGCTCCACCGATGGCGGCACCGGCGTCCGGTGCCACGGGCACCGCGGCCGGGGCCGGCGCGGCGACGGCGGGCGGCGCCGGGGGCGGCGGGGGCGCCGGCACACCCGCGGCCGGCGGTGGCGGTGCGGGCGGCAGCACACCGGCTTGCTGTTGCAGCGGACCGGAGTCGGGATCGTCCATGTGCAGCGCGTAGCCAGAACCGCTGGGGCGCAGCAGCCGCGAGATCAGCGGACCGAGCTTGGGGATCGGCGCGGACGGATTGGCGCCGCGTGGCTGGCGCCCCGTCGGCCGCTGCACCGGCGGCGGGTTGGGCGTCCTGGGTGAGGCCGCAGGGGGGTCGACGTTCGCCTCGGGCGCGTTGCAGGTCGAGGCGCTGGCCGTCGGCGCGGGGCCAGTCGCGATGACGAGTGCGATTGCAGCAGCCGACGCCAACGACACCGAGAACATTCGGCGAATCGGCGGCATGTCACACCTTCCGGGAGGCAGACGTCGACTAGACGTCCGCGGTCAGCTCATGTGACGATAGTGACCAATGGGACCTTTGAGGTCTGTGAGCTCGGATAGGTATGCATCCGTGACCGTGTCGCAACGTCGGAATTGTGCTGCTCGCAGCCGGTGCCAGTGCGCCGCGAAACGGCCCTGATCTAGCCGAAGTCGTGGGCGACGTCGGCGACCCGGCGCAGCTGGTCGACGTCGGAACTGGTCGGGATGAGGTGGATCTCGTCGGCCCCCACGGCCTCGAAGGTCCGCAGCACCGCGGCCAGGTCGTCCTCGTCGCCCGCCCAGCCCGTCATCGGCGCCATCGCGTCGACATATTCGGCCGGAATCCAGTTCATGTAGCGCAGGAGGTGCCGACGAACCTGGGCGCGCGCCTGATCGCGGTCACCCATCGCGAACCAGAACGACGTCGCCAGGTGCGGTTTGGGGCGCCCGGCCTGCGCCCACGCGTGGCGGGCGACGTCGAACAACTCGTTCTGTTTGGCCGCATCCACATCCAGCGTGGTGCCGGCGAGGCCCTCAGCCCACCCGGCGGCGTCCGCGACGGTTTTCGGTCCGATGGTGCCGACCAGCAGCGGCGGGCCACCGGGCTGCACCGGCTGCGGTCCCACCGGCAGCACCGATTCGGTGATCTTCTCCCCCGCCCACACCCTTTTCATGATCGACACCCGCTCGGTCAGTCCGGCCCGGGTCTGCGTTGCCGGGTCGGCGCCCACCGCGAGGTAGTCCTCGTGCCGGCCGCCCACCCCCAGCCCGACGGTGAGCCGGCCGTTGCACAGCACGTCGCCGGTGGCCAGCGCCTTCGCCAGCAACACCGGGTCATGCAGCTGCGGCACGATCACCGTCGTCACCAGCCGCACCCGCTCGGTCCAGCCGGCCAACGCCCCCAACAGGGTCAGGCTGTCCGGATTGCTGAAGGCGATGCGCTCACCCCAGCACAACGACGAGAACGGTCCGGTGTCGATGATGTGTGCCCACTCGCGCAGCAGTGCCGCATCCAGTTCCGGCTCCATCACCGGCATCGTCATCCCGATCCGCATCTGGCGATTCTGGCATGCGGGCACCGCGTCGTCGCCGAGGTGGCACCATGGGCCGAGTGCCTATCACCAGCACCTCCATCGCGCATGTCCGACTCACTGTCACCGATATCGAACGATCGCGGCAGTTCTACGAGAGCGTGTTCGGCTGGCCGGTCCTGGTCGAGATCCCCGACAACGCCAGCCAGGCCACCCGTGCTCAATTGGGATTTCTGTTCGGCGGGGTGATCTACGACCTCGGGGGCGCGCTGATCGGGTTGCGGCCGGTCGCCGACGACCGCTTCGACGAAGACCGGGTCGGTTTGGACCACATCGCGTTCCGGCTCACCGACCGGGACGAACTGGATTCAGCGGCAGCCCATCTCGACGATCTCGGTATCGCCCACCAGCCGATCAAGGACATCGGGCCGTCCTACATTCTGGAGTTCCGCGACCCGGACAACATCGCGTTGGAGCTCACCGCACCCAAGTAGGTCTACGGCCCCACACGAGTGTGAAGTTAGCTTCACACTCGAGGTCTTGAATTCAT
>NZ_JCALCW010000045.1:0-38771 GCF_059812545.1 Mycobacterium sp. NGS50 | reverse complement strand
CGGCTCCTCGGCCTGGAACTTAGAAGTTCCAGTCCTCGTCCTCGGTGACCGGACCTGACGCGCCCCGGCTCCTCGGCCTGGAACTTAGAAGTTCCAGTCCTCGTCCTCGGTGACGACCGCCTTGCCGATCACGTACGACGAGCCCGACCCCGAGAAGAAGTCGTGTTCTCGACAGTGACCTGGTCGGGGACTTTAAAACAGCTTGAACTGCAGCGATTCATTACTGTCGCTTACTCAAGTTATCTGTTATTCGCCACAAAATGTGGGCAAAATGTGGGCACGAAAATCGGCGCGCAGCGCGCCAAACGACAAGGCGAACGCGCCGTCACGAGTGCCGCAGTCGCGGTCACCGATGGCTGACGCTAGGTCCGGCTCGCTACCCCTTCGAGAAGGCGACCACCGAGGGCTGTGAAAGGTATGCGGCTGCACGATTTAGGCCACGCCTGCGCCAGTCTGGCGATCAGGGGCGGAGCAAACATCAAGGTGGTGCAGAGGCTCCTCGGCCACAAATCAGCAGTGTTGACGGTTGACCGTTACGGGGACCTGTTCCCGGAAGACTTCGGCACCGTTACGGCCCGCATTCGATACCGCCACGAGGGCTACTGCGGACGGTCTGCGGACGACGGCGGACCCGCGGCCTGCTCCTCAGCGAGGCGTTGTCGGTGGACTCGCCGTTCGTGCTCGATCTGACGACGGCAGTGCTCTTCGATGCGCTCGCGCTCCTCGGCAGGCAAACCCCAGGCGGCTGGGTTGTCGTCATACCAGTCGGTGATCATGGCATCGACGAGCCGCCGGTGCTTGTCCCGGAACTTCTGTTCATCCGGATCTTCGGGTTCGGCGTTCGCCGCTGTCTCTGGGTCGTCCATCGTTGCGGTCTCAGCGAGCACTCGGGCAACTTCCTCGGCCGTTTTTCCTGTCGCGCGCGCTATCTCAGCGTGCGACGGCATCCTGCCGGTACGCATCGCTTCGTGCATGAGCGGCGGGAGATCGAAGGGGTTTGCCACCGCAAGGACGCCTCTAGATGATTCCGATTGCAGTGACCAAGACGATCGCGGGGATGAAGATGATAAGGGATAGCGGCGCTGACAGGCAGCCGACGAGCATCCCTCGTCCCGCTTGACCGACCTTGCCACTAGCGCGTGAGATGACCACGGAGATCAGTACATCCACGAGCAAGATCGGCACCACGAGCACAGCCATCATCAGCCACGGCAGAAACACCCAGGCGACGAAGTCGAGGACGAGGGTGTTCGCGAGCGCCGCGGCGAAACTGACCGCCCCATAACGGTCCGTCGCTGAGGTGATCGGTGATGCGCTCACCATCGCAGTATCCAGACCCCGTAGACCAACCCTCCGACGAAGACGATTGCTGAGGTTCCCAGGATGCTGAGCGCTACTCCGCGCGCACGGGGCGACGCTGACCGCAGCAGCAGCGCGGCTGTCGCTGCCGCGATGAGAGCGGTGATGGCAGTACTGATCAGGAACACCACAAGACCGTTGTGGAGGCGCTTGCCCACCAACCATGCAGCGACAATCCCGACCGCTAAAACGACTTGTGTGATGAATGGCGTTGCCCAGGTCGCGGTAGACCAGTACTGACTGTCCACGTCACGTAACCGTGCAAGGGATGGCATCGGGCGAAGCCTTTCGATCTGCTCAGGCAGGTGTACCCACCGTTGGCGGCAACGGTGGCACTGATGGCGGGTTGGATGGTGGGCCGAAATCGGTAGAGGGCAGCGGGATCTGTACGTCGAATTGAGGATTCCAGCCGCCTCTATCGAACGGCTCGAACGCTCTCCCGCCAATCCCGACATCGTGGTGGAATGGCAGGTTCTCGATGGGGCCGTAGGAGTTGCCGGTCCGCGCAGGGTCGATCAGCACCGTATTCGACGGGCCGTTGGCGAAGTCTTGGTAAACCTCCAGCGATGGGTAGTTGCCTCGGGTCCCGTCAACGTGGACGCCGTTGGCTCCAGGAGTGAACACGAGATCACCGTTGACCGTCCACGGGTGATCCGCTATCGGAAACGGGGGGCTTTTGGCAATATCCGGTGCGAAGGGGTTGGCAGCGTCGTAGCGAATACGCACCGCCCCATCAGGGGTTTGCGTCACACTTGCGTTCGGAACGCCCACCTTCACCTGCCCCGGCCCCCCGCTCGGAGTCTGTTCAATCGAAGGGTTCTGCCTCATCACGACTAGACCGTTGTCGTAGTCGATATACGTGGTGACTTTGGTATTGGTGGGATCGAAATTCGGGTCAGCACCCCTGTCGTTGCCGAAGTCGCGCCTCCCCGGACCACTAAGCACGTCGAGTTGCGGTATCCATTGTGAGACGCGGACCAACCCCTGTCCCGGCACCGGACGTATCCTTGCGACCTGAATCTGCGGCGGCACCCCTCGGTTTCGCGGGTCATAGCTGTTGGGGTCCAGGGTGGCAGCCACGCGCCAGTCATTTGCGCTGGTCGGCTCTCGACCGTAGACCCTCGTGAACGCGTCGCGTTGGTTGTTGGTGCGCTCACTGCTCTGGCCTGCCGGAGCGCCGGGCGGAGCTGCCCGTGAGGCTCCCGGTGCTGCCTCGTCGAGGTCGCCTTTGGCGTTGTTGATGGCGGTGGCGGCGTTAGCGTCGGCGGTGCCCAGCTCGTCGGCGAGCTTCTGTAAGTTCGTTGTCTCGGTGGTCGCGGTGTTGGCGCGTTGAGTCTGGATCGCGTCCACATCGGAGGTGCTGAGGCCGAATAGCGGTGCCAGCTTGCGGGCGGTGTCGTAGTCGTAGGTGTCGGTGACGACCCAATCCTCTGAGACCGCAAAATCATCGGCTTCCAGCCCCTGGCCTTTGGATTTGAGGCTGTCGATCATCGGCTGCATGATTTTCGCGGCGTTGTCGTAGGCGTCCGCCATAGCGAGCTGTGCGGTGGCGACCGCACGGTCTTGGACTAGCTCGCGGTCCGCACGTCCATCGGCCGCGGTCTTGGCCTCACCCTCCCACTCGAAGTCGTAGACGGTGTTGTGCACCCGATCAGCTGACTCCAGCATCTTCGTCGCCGCATCGCGCAGCGGCTGCGCCATGTCGCCCAACGCGGTCGCGTTCGCCTTGTAGACGTTGGTTTTCTGCGGACGACTCATCACAGCCCGCCCAGGTGAACGCCGTCCCGGATGCCGGTCACGGACCCGGTGCGCCCTGGTTCAAATCCCCCATACCCGTCAACCCGTCACCGATCTGCTGCGACATCCAGGTCTTCGGCAACACCCCTGGCATTGTCATCGATGCGAGTTCGAAAGTGTTAGCGGTAGTGCGGCACAATTCCGCTATCCGCTCATACCTGCCGCCGACCACCTTGAACGACGACACCACCGCATCATGAGCATCCGCGAGCGTCGCGGGGGTGGAAAACCCTGTCAACCCCGCCATCGCCGCCGTGGTGTCCGGCACCGCGATCCCAGTCACCGCCGTGTTCTCCGCGCTAATCCGATCCGCACCGCCCCGCACGTTCTCCGGCGTGATCTGTAAGCGCTTACCCACCAGCTACTCCTTCCGGCGCGCAGCCTTATCCAACCCCCACGGCAACATCCCGATAGCGTAGATCGCGTCCGAATACGATGATCTGACCTGCGGGTTTCGCGTGGCTGGCCGTCGGCACGATTGGGGACTACCGAACAGCGTAGAGAAATGTGGGCAAAATGTGGGCAACAGCTCCGAGCTACTCCACGTCGACCGGCGTCAGCCTAGGCATGCTACCGGCTAGCAGGATCAAAATATGGCCTTTGAACTGGAACTTTAGAAGTTCCAGTCCTCGTCCTCGGTGACGACCGCCTTGCCGATCACGTACGACGAGCCCGACCCCGAGAAGAAGTCGTGATTCTCGTCGGCGTTGGGGCTCAGCGCCGACAGGATCGCCGGGTTGACGTCGGTCTCGTCGCGCGGGAACAGCGCCTCATAGCCGAGGTTCATCAGCGCCTTGTTGGCGTTGTACCGCAGGAACTTCTTGACGTCCTCGGTCAGACCCACCTCGTCGTAGAGGTCCTGGGTGTACTCGACCTCGTTGTCGTAGAGCTCGAAGAGCAGCTCGTAGGTGTAGTCCTTGAGCTCTTGGCGGGTGGCGTCGTCCTGCATGGCCAGGCCGCGCTGGAATTTGTAGCCGATGTAGTAGCCGTGCACCGCCTCGTCGCGGATGATCAGCCGGATCATGTCGGCGGTGTTGGTGAGCTTGGCCCGGCTGCTCCAGTACATCGGCAGGTAGAAGCCGGAGTAGAACAGGAAGCTCTCCAGCAGCGTCGAGGCCACCTTGCGCTTGAGTGGCTCATCGCCGCGGTAGTACTGCATCACGATCTCGGCCTTGCGCTGCAGGTTGGGGTTCTCCTCCGACCAGCGGAAGGCGTCATCGATCTCGGCGGTCGAACACAGCGTGGAGAAGATCTGGCTGTAGCTCTTGGCGTGCACGGACTCCATGAACGCGATGTTGGTGTAGACGGCTTCCTCGTGCGGGGTCAGCGCGTCGGGAATCAGGCTGACCGCGCCGACCGTGCCCTGGATGGTGTCCAGCAGCGTCAGCCCGGTGAACACCCGCATCGTCAGCTGCTTTTCGTTGGCGGTCAGGGTGCCCCACGACGGCAGGTCATTGGACACCGGCACCTTCTCCGGTAGCCAGAAATTCCCGGTCAGCCGGTCCCAGACCTCGGCGTCCTTGTCGTCTTGCACCCGGTTCCAGTTGATTGCGGAAACCCGGTCAATCAGCTTCATTCCCTCGGCCACCAGAACCCCATTTCGCACGCCGTAACCTAGGTCACCGACACTACCCCTGGTGTCAGACAACCCGCTGCAACACAAGAAGTTGTGTCTGCGTGTCGCCTCAGCCGACTCCGGAAAAGCGGTATTCGGCGGGCCGCAACGACCGGGTGGACTGCCAATACTGCCAGGTCATCCCGCTCCACAGGGTCCGGTTGACGCCGTGCTCGTCGAGGTACCAGCTGGCGCAGCCGCCGGTGATCCAGACCGAGCCGGCCAGCTTGTCCTGCAATTCGGCGTTGTAGCGGTCCTGGGCGGCCCGGCTGGGCGCCAGCGCTTGGGCACCGACCTTGTCGGCCGCCGCGATGGCCTGGGCGACGTAGCGGATCTGGGACTCGATCATGAACACGACGGAGGTGTGCCCGAGCGCGGTGTTGGGTCCGAGCAGGAAGAACAAATTGGGCATATCGGCCACGGCGATGCCGCGGTGCGCTTCGACCCCCTCCCGGTTCCACCGCTGGACCAGGTCCTCTCCGCGCGGCCCCTTGATGTCGACGTAGGTGTAGGAGTCGGTGACGTGGAACCCGGTTGCGTAGATGATGACGTCGACGGGGCGCTCCAGATCGTCGTCGGTAACGATGCCGTCGCGGGTGATGCGGGAGATCCGCTCGGTGATCACCGTTGTCGTCGGGTCAGCCACCGCGCGGTAGTAGTTGTTGCCGGAGTAGAGGATTCGTTTGCAACCAGCCCGGTAGCGGGGCGTGAGTTTGTCCCGCAGCTTCTTGTCGCGGACCTGGCGGCGAATGTTCAGCTTGCCAACCGCCTCGATGGCCCGCAGCAGCCCGGGTCGTTTGGTCATCGCGAATCCCACGGTTTCCAGGCCCCAGTAAATGGCTGACCGCACCGCCAGGCGCAGTCCGGGCACAATCGCGAAGGCCTGCCGCACCACGTTCGGCAACGGGTTGTGTGGTACCGGCACCACCCATGGCGGCGTGCGTTGGTACAGGTGCAGCTCAGCGACCCGGTCGACGATGGCCGGCACGATCTGGATCGCGCTGGCACCGGTGCCGATCACCGCGACCCGCTTGCCGGTCAGATCCACAGAGTGGTCCCACTCCGCGGAATGAAATGCCGCGCCGGAGAATTCATCGATACCGTCGATGTCGGGCAGGCGCGGGATGTGCAGACCACCGACACCGGAGATCAGGAATTGGGCCACATACTCCTGCCCCGACTCGGTGAACACGTGCCAGCGATACTCTTCGTCGTCCCAGTACGCGCGGGTCACCTTCGAGCCGAACCGGATGTAGCGGCGCAGCCCGTACTTGTCGGTGACCCCCTTGAGGTAGTCCAGGATCTCGGGCTGCGGGGAGAACAGCCGGCTCCAGGTCGCCTTCGGTTCGAAGGAGAACGAATACAGGTGCGACGGCACATCGCAGGCACACCCGGGGTAGGTGTTGTCACGCCATGTCCCGCCGATCTCGTCGGCCTTCTCCAGAACGATGAATTCCACGCCCTGCTTCTGCAGTGCGATGGCCATACCCAAACCGGAGAATCCGGTCCCGATGATCAGCGCACGGGTGCGTACCGGTGCGCGCTGGTCGGCATCCTCGGCGGTGTGATCGGTAAGCGTCATCACGCATCCTTTCCTGGGAACGCTGGTTCCGGGTGTTGGTCTTCAGTGTGTTTGCCGGATATCGGCCCGTCAACGCCGGGCGCGGGAACGCCTTCCCGCAGGACTGTCCCTGCGGGAAGGCGTTCCTTGCTGCTGCGGCTCAGCCCAGTAGATCTGCCATCAGGGAGGCGACGTTGGGAGCCAGGTCTGCGGCTGCCGCGGCCGCATCCGGGGCCGTCGAACCCACCAGCGCCTCATACACCTGGTGGTTCAGGTCGACCAGCGAGTCCCACAGCGGCGAGTACTGGCTCAGGTCGAATCCGCTGCCGGCGTGCAGGATCCCGGTCGCCAGGTCATCGCGTGCGTTGAGGAAACCGGCGGTGATGCTGGTGGCCGGATCGGTGAACGCGTCGGTGAAGACCGTTCCCAGCCCCTGCAGGCCGCTGTTCAGTTCGGTCCAGGCCTGCGCCCAGTCACCGGAGCTGACATCGCCCTGCAACGCCTGAGCGGTCTGGTCGATGACGGCCTTCGCGCTCAACATCGCCAGCAGGCTCGGCAACTCGATGTCCTTGAGTGCCAACGGCAGATTGCCGACGAATGCCGCCAGGCTGCCGGCCGGGTTGCTCAGGAAGTCCGACGCCACGGTGTCCAGGTTCGGGATCAGCGACGGGTCGGTCATCCGGTCCAGCACGCTCGGCACATCGGCCTGGCCACCGAAGATCTGGTGGAACGCGTCCGGGCCCATCGCGGCCTCGATCTGGTTGTACACCAGGTTGGAACCCAGCCAGTCGATGTTGTGGTCCTGGTCCTGGGTGTAGTCCCAGTTGAACAGGCGCTCCTGCAGCAGGGCGGCCTGTTCCTCGGGGGTGACGATCGGGGTGTCCGCCGGCAGGTAGTCCTTGACGTCGGCGATATTCACCACCTGAGCCTGCACACTCGTGTCCGAAGGGGCGGTCGCCACGTCTTGCCAACGGACTCCAAGCATTCCGTTGGCAAGGCCACCGTTGTTGATCCAGTTGGCGACGCCGGGGTCTTGGCTGCTGATGACGTAGTAGGTGTAGCCGTCGGGATCGGCGAACGTGTCGGTGTTGTTGAGACTGCCCTGCGCGGTCACGATCGGAACGTTCTGCCCCCAGGCATTGGCAAGCTCGAGGCCGGAGTACTCGGCGTCGATATTGGGCACCTTGACGATGAGCGCCTGATCGGGATCGAGCTCGAAGTGGCCGAACGTGCTGAGCTGGCCCGGTAGCAATCCGTTGACAGCGGAACTGGAGGACGCGATGTGGGTCATGAAGTTGGGGGGCAGCGAATCGGGCAGCGCTGTCTGGTCGTAGTAAACCCCGTCCGAGTTCGCGGCCGGAATGTCGTGGGCGACGCTACTCAGCAGCGACGAAAGCTGGCTATCCGAAAGCATTGGAAGCGCATGCGTCGCCGAGACGCCCTCTTGTTCGATGGAGAAATAGTCGTGCGGTAACCCGCCGTTGCCGATGGTGTCGCGAATCAGCATGTTTTCGGCGCCGGTGGTATCGACCCAGTTTCCCGAGTGTGGTGTCGAGCTGAGAATCACCGTGTAACTGCCGTCGGCATTGGGCGTGGCGTCCGACAGATCAAGGACATGGCCGGTCGGCTCAAAACCTTGGGCCGAGCCGATGGTGCCGGACAGCGTCGTAAACGTCACATCGTCGCTACCCGCGCCGGGGTTGATCGTCATTGTGTACGTACCATCTGCGCTGATGGGGATCACACCGTACTGGTCATCCGGATTCACCAGGATGTAAAACGCGCTCGGGTCGGCAGCGTTGGCGTCCCACGGGAGGCCGAGCAGCCAAGGGATTCCGTCACTGGGGTTGTAGTCCTGGCCGTACTGCAACACGAGCGAAGTGCCTGCCAGGCTCTGCACATACTGCGGCAGCGACTCCAGGTCAGACGGAACGATGAACGGATAGTCGCTGTTGGTCGCGGTGACTTGCTGCTGCGCGTCGAGCAGCTGGTCGATCAACGATTGCATGTCACTCGACGGTCCCGTTTCAGCGACTGCGTGCGGGGTCGTCAGCGCCATCGCCAGCACCCCGGCCACGGCTCCGGGTGCCGTGGCGGCGGCGACGCGCAGCCTCTGCCGCACTCGACGCCGGCGTGCTGCCTTTTGGTTGGCGCGTTCGACTGCTGATCTTTGGGTGGATCCGCTGCGTGACATGAAGTCCTCCGGTTGTTTCGTGGTCTTGGGGCCGTCTGTGACGCCTGTCACCTGATGGCGACCTGATTGTTCGCTGAGTCGACCGGTCCACGAAAGAGCATTCCGCACCAAATACTTAGGATTAGTGATGCATAGTGCACCTCGGACGCTATGCTCGACCGGTGGACTGGGAGCGTCCGTCTGAGCGGGTATGCGAACTGGTCCGCCAGGGCGCCCAGGTGCTGGTGAACGCTCCTCCAGAGGCAGCCGACGAACTGCATCAAGCCACGCTGTCGACCGTGTACACCCGGGCCATCGCCGACGACCCGGTGCTCGCCGAAGAAATCCGCCGTAGCAATCGCTCCAACCTGCTGCACTGGGCGGCCGCAAACCTGAGTCACCCGGGTGAACCGGTGACGGCCAACGTCGCAGCAGAGTCACTGGCCATCGTTCGCGACGCGTTTCGCCGCGGTTTCGACGAGTCGGCGGTGCAGGATGCCTACCGGGTCGGGACAAATGTGCTGTGGCGGTGGTGGATGCAGACCGCGTTCACGCTGACCCGCGACCCCGACGAACTACGCGAGCTACTCGATGTCTCCGCCCGATCGCTGACATCGTTCATCGATGTGACGATCGCCGGGCTCTGCGATCAGATGCAGATCGAACGCGAGGCACTCACCCGGGGAACGCACGCCGAACGCCGGGAGACCGTTGCGCTGATCCTCGACGGCGCCTCGATCACCAGACACCGCGCTGAGAGCCGACTCGGCTACCGACTGGAGCAGCACCACACCGCGGCCGTCATCTGGGGCGATGCGTCCGCCACCAACTTGTCCGACCTCGACGCTGCCGCCGATGCCCTGATCCGAAGCAACGACGGTCAGCGCGCGTTGTCGGTACTCGCCAACGCGGCTACGCGCTGGGTGTGGGTGCCCGGCACGGCCGGGCCAGACCTGGCCGGCGTCGCCGCCGCGATGGTCGACCTGCCGGGGGTGCAGATCGCGGTCGGCACAACAGCTGCGGACATAGACGGTTTCCGGCGCAGCCACCTCGACGCCCTCGCGACTCAGCGAATGCTGGCGCGAATGGGCTCCACCCAACGCGTCGCACGCTTCACCGATATCGAAATGGTGGCGCTGCTCAGCACCGACCCGGAACAGGCAGACCGGTTCATCACGCACACGCTGGGCGATTTCGAGTTCGCTGATGCTGAACTCCAGCGGACCGTCCTCACCTTCGTCCACGTCCAGTGCAACGCGTCACGAGCTGCCGCACACTTGTTTCTCCATCGAAACACGTTGCTGCGCAGGATCGCTCGCGCTAACGAGCTGTTGCCGAAGCCGCTCGAAGACACCAGCGTGCATGTCGCGGTGGCGTTGGAGGCGCTGCGCTGGCGCGGGGTCTAGCGGCTCCGCCGGTCAGGCGGGCTGCCCGTTGGACGCCACGTCGTGGATCGGCCGATCCGGATCCATTGTGACGCCGAGGTTCTCGGCGGTGCCATTGACGACGCTCATCATGATCGTCGTCAGGTAGGTGACAAATGTGTCGCGAGGCATCCGTCGCGGGCTGTCCAGCTCTGGCCCCAGCCACCAGTCGGTGGCCGAAGTCGCCGTACCGAAAGCCGCGAACGCCGCCAGTTCGATCGGCTCGCGGTTGAGTTCCATGTCCCGCAGCTCATTGCTGAACATCTCTGCCAGCGCCAGGGTGATGGTCCGGCCCTCGTTGAGCGCCCGCATCGTCGACTCGGACTGGGCGCGAACGCGGCCCTGAATGAAGAACCGCAGCACATTGGGATGCTCGTCGACCAGGGCCACGTACTCTTCGACGCTGCGCCGGATGATGTCGCGCAGCGAATTGGTGGCCACGTCGATGGAGGCGAAGATCGCCGCCCACAGTTCATCGCGCAACCGTGCCCCGACCGCCTCGAACAGATCGTCCTTGTCGGCGAAATGCCGGTAGATCTTCGGCTTGGCGGTGCCGGCCTCTTCGGCGATCTCGCGCACGCTGACCTCGGGTCCGTTCCGGTCAATAGCCCGGAAGGCGGCATCGACGATCTCGCGGCGCACTTTCTTGCGATGCTCGCGCCAGCGTTCGCTGCGTGCGTCGACCTTGGGGCCGGTGTTTGCACCAGCCTTGGGTCTACTCGCCGCACGCACGTCCTGCACCTTACCGCGTTGCGGTCGCTGACCTGGGCAGACCGGCCGTCGGATAGCATCGCGACTGTGGTGCAGCGATTCGACCTCGCGGTTGTCGGCGGAGGTCCAGCAGGATCGGCGGCCGCCTGGCAGGCCAGGCAGGCCGGCGCGAACGTGGTCGTGCTGGACAAGGCGGAGTTTCCACGCGACAAACCGTGCGGCGATGGCCTGACGGCGCGGGCGGTCAGCTATCTGCAGAAGATGGGCCTGGCCGAGGAAGTCGCCAAGTTTCACCGGGTCAACCGGGTGACAGCGTTCAGCCCGAGCCCCTGGGAGCTGTCCTTTCCCCGCCGCCCGGGGATGCCCGACCACGGTCATGTCGCGCGACGGCCCGAACTGGACACCCTGCTGCTCAAACATGCCGAGTCCGCCGGCGCCGAGATCCGCCAGTCCGCCGAGGCGGTCGGGCCCATCCTCAACGACGCCGGCCGGGTGACCGGAGTGACGCTGAAAAGCGGCGAACAAGTTTTCGCCGACGCGGTGATCGCCGCCGACGGCGCCTACTCGCCCATCAAGCGCGCGCTGAAGCTGGACTCGCAATACAACGGGTATTCCGCGATCGCCATCCGCGCCGAGATGTCGGCCAACCGGCCCGACAGCGACAGCCTCGACATCTACCTCAAGCTGATGTTCCAAGGCGATCAGTTACCCGGCTACGGCTGGGTTTTCCCGCTCGGTGGCGGACGGGTCAACATCGGCCTGGGATACATCAACAGCTACAAGAACTGGCAGGCGATCAACGCCACCCAGTTCCTCGGCGAGTTTCTCGCGACGCTGCCTCGCGACTGGGAGTTGCCGGCGATCGACGAACTCAAGAAGTCCAAGACGGTACGGGCATGGCGGCTGCCGATGGGATTCACCGCGTGGCCACCGTGGCGCCCCGGCGTGCTGTTCGCCGGCGACGCGGTGGGCGCCGGTCGCCCCACCTCCGGCGCGGGAATCTCCAAGGCGTTGGAATCCGGGCTTGTCGCCGGCGAGTGCGCCGTCGCGGCCCTGACCAACGGCGGGCCCGACGACTTCACCAACTACTCACAGCGGATGGAAGCGGCCTGGGGCCAGGAGTATCGCCGCGGCCGGATTTTTCACAAACTGGCGGGCATCCCGCGGCTCGCCGACACCGGCCTGAAAGTCCTCGACAACGGCCGGGTGCGCGAATTTCTGCTCAGGCGGCTCTACGCCAAGGCCGAGGGCCGCCCCGACCACCGGTACTAAGCAAACAGGGCGGCGAAGTCGGACCAGAGCGCACCGAGGTCGCCGAGATCGGGGTCGCTCGCCCCCGTCGCCCCCAGTGCCGGGATATCGATGATGGGCACAACGTAGTTCGAGAAGAAAATCAGCTCGTCGAGCGTCCCGCCCGGCCCGGTGGAAAAGTAGTTTCCGAAGATCGCAGCGGAGCCGATGTTGATCTGGAATAGGTCGCGGACCATCCCCGTGGGATCGCTCTCGTAGAAATTCTGCAGCGGGTCGAATTGCCCTGGGACTCCGACGAATACCGGGATGCCGAGATCGGTCGTGGTCAACAGCGTCCCTGCCAGCGGAGCGTCACCCGTACTGTCGACCACCTGGACGGAAGTATTGCTGACGAACAGCGCGGTAAGGGTGTTTGTCGCAGTGTCATAGTTGCCCACCACGGCTCCGGTGTCCTGGTCGTAGACCGTCCACGGCGTCTCGTACTGGCTGGTGTAGTACAAGGGGTAAGCGCCGAAGCTCTGGAAATCCGTCCACGGGCCCGGCGAGCCGGGAAACGTGAAGTCAGCCGGCGACGGCGGCAGTGTTGCCGCGTATGCGCCCGGGCTGGTCAGCACGGCGGCGCCCAATACGGCGCCGGCCGCCGCGCCGACGATGACGGACATTCCACCAATTGCGCGGAGATTCATACGTCCCCCCCTCGTATCACGAAAGCCTCAGCGGCCCGCTTCAGAGCAGGCCGGCAAGGTCGGCCCACAACGTGCTGAAGTCGCCCGGGTCCAGGCTGGCCGCCACGGCGTCGGTGGCCGGGATGTCGATAATCGGGATGTGAACCCCTCCGGGGAGCAGCAACTCGTCGAGTATTCCGTCCGGCCCGCTGGAGTAGTAGTTGGCCAAGGCCGGATTGGTGAGAAAGTCGATCTGGAACAGGTCTTGAGTCGATCCGGTCGGGTCGCTGGTGTAAAAATTCTCAAAAAAGTTGAGCCGCGAGATCCCGAGTTGCAGCCCGGCGGAGGTCTGATCCCAGACCGTCCCGTCGGCCGGGGCGGCCCCCACACTGTCGAACGCCTTCTGAAGGTTGTTCTCGAAGATCGGACCGAAGCCGCCCAGCGCCTCGTAATCCCGCGCAACCTGATAGTTGCCGATGACGGTCGTGGCACCGTCCTGGTAGACGGTGTAGGGGATGTTCTCCTTGATGCTGGTGTACAGCCCCCCGGTTATCTCGTTGACGTCGGTCGGGGTGCCCGGCCCGCCGGGCGGGAAGAAAATATCGGTGCTCGACGGCACGGATGGCTGCGCATACGCGGCCGGGCTGGTCAGCAGTGCCGCACCGAGGACGACTCCCGCGGCTGCGCCGACGATGATGGCAACTCCCGCAATACCGTGACGATTCATGGCTGACCCCCCAGCTGGTTCCCTGCCATCTGAAACTAGCTGAGCCCACGCTGAGACGCGCCCCGTTTCGCGAGATTCTTATCGTCGCGTTTGATCCATTCGGATAACGCCCGCCCTCATGGGAAATCCCACGTATCCGGCCGCTTCATCGGCCATCAGGCGTCTCATGCACTCACCTTGCCCGCGATCAATGCTCGCGAGCCAACGAAGTGCGCAATCTCCAGGGCTGTCATCACCGCCAGCCGGCGCTCACCCGGCGAATACCCCAGGAGATCAGTCGCATTGGCGACGCGCTGCAGAACGGTGTTGCGGTGGGTGTGGAGCTGGGCGGCGGCCGCCGACGCGCTGTCTGCCAGCGAGAGGTAGGTCCGCAAGGTGTGGCGAAGCCGCGCACCGCGCTCGTCATCGACAGCGAGCGCGCCGAGGGTTTCGGCGACGAACCGCGCGGCCTCCCGCTCATCGCCGGCAATGCCGAGGATCGGCTGGAGGTCAGTCGAGATCACGAGCCGGTCGCCGCTCGGGTTGTCGCCGACGATGCGTGCGGCAGCCATCGCTGCCGCGTGCGAGGCGCGAAAGCCCGCCTGCCCGGTGAGCGCCGGGCCGGCGGCGGCCCGCATTCCGGCGGGCGCTCGACCCATCACCTTCGCAAGGGCGTTTCGGGACGGAATCCCCTCCGACCCTATCCACGCCCAAAGCGTGCGAACACCGGCTGCGATCGTCAGCGGCTGCCTCGACTGCACCGAGCGAGCGAGTGCCGTGGCCACGGTTTCAAGTTCGCCGTCGTCGCTCGCAGAGCCGTCCAGCCACAGCACCAGGGCCGTGTGACGGCGCGTCAATTCGTAGCCCAGGCGGCCCGTCGCCACTCGCTCGTCGACCGGTGCGCCGTCGAGAATGAGCCGAACCGTCTCCATCCGCCGAGCCAGTGCGCCGCCGGCCAACTCCTCACGGAGACGCTGTGCCTCCGCCACGAGTTCAAGCAGAGCCGCGTCC
This sequence comes from Mycobacterium sp. NGS50, assembly GCF_059812545.1. Lineage (NCBI taxonomy): Bacteria > Bacillati > Actinomycetota > Actinomycetes > Mycobacteriales > Mycobacteriaceae > Mycobacterium > Mycobacterium sp. NGS50. The sequence continues at coordinate 24,498 of NZ_JCALCW010000045.1, read as the reverse complement.
ACGTAGGCGAACAACGCCGCGGCGAACCGGTCGATCATCTCCACCAATTGCGGCCCGTATGGGGCAACCACGGGGGCGAGCTGCATGAAGCGCTGCCAGACGACAGTTTGTCCGCGACGGTACGACTGGAAGATCACGTCGAGATCCAACCCGCGGCGCACGACGGTGCGGACGACGTCGTAGGCCTCTCGCGGGGGCGCGGGCAGTGTCGTGTTCTGCGGGTCCGCGAGGACGGCGTGCAGCACCTGCGCAACGTTGGCCCGGTTGCTTGCGGCCATCTCCTCGGTGATGGCGCGGTCGGCGGCCAGCCCGGGTGCGACCTCGATCTCGGCGGCGTTCATCGTGGCGACCAGATCGTCGAGTTCGACGAGCATGCGGCGGGCGAGCTGGACCAGGAGTTGCGAGGTGTCGTCGACCATCCAGCAATCATATGTGATTTCTGACATATCGTTCGCATGATTATAGATGTAATGCCATATCTCTAGCGCTATCGACGCCATATCGTGATGGCTGTCACTCACCCGAACGCTAGGAGTCGCGATGACCACCAAGATTCGCCCGACCGATACCGACTTCGATGTCGTCATCATCGGCGCCGGCATCTCGGGGATCGGTGCCGCATACCATTTGAAGACGCAACGACCGACGACGTCCTTCGCGATCCTCGAGGGTCGCGCGGACATTGGTGGAACCTGGAACCTGTTCAAGTACCCGGGAATTCGGTCCGACTCGGACATGCCGTCGTTCGGCTTCGGGTTCAAGCCCTGGACCCACAAGCAGTCGATCGCCGACGCCCACGTCATCCTCGACTACCTCAATGAGGCTATCGACGAGAACGGCATCAGCGGTCATATCCATTTCGACACCAAGGTGGCTTCGGCCGACTTCGACTCCGCGGCCGGCCGCTGGTGCATCCACACCACCAACAGCCGCACCGGCGAATCCGCGGTCTACACAGCCAAGTTCGTCTACTCGGGTACCGGCTACTACAACTACGAGGCCGGATACACCCCGGAGTTCGCCGGGCTCGACACGTTCGGCGGACAGGTGATCCACCCCCAGCACTGGCCGGAGGACCTCGACTACCGCGGCAAGAAGGTCGTGGTGATCGGCAGCGGCGCCACCGCCGTGACGCTGATCCCGGCGATGGCCGGCAAGGCCGCGCACGTGACCATGCTGCAGCGTTCACCGAGCTACGTCTTTTCCCTGCCCGGCGAGGACGCGATCGCCAACACCCTGAACAAGGTGGTCGGCCCCGCCCGCGCGCACGCCGTCATCCGGCGCAAGAACATTGCCCTCAACCGGGGCCTGTTCAAGGCGTGCAAGCGTGCGCCGTCGGTGATGCGCCGACTGCTGATCGCCGATGTCAGGCGGCGGCTCCCGAAAGGCTTCGATGTCGACACCCACTTCAACCCCAAGTACGACCCGTGGGATCAGCGCCTGTGCATGGTGCCGAATGGCGATCTGTTCAAGGCAATCTCGAGCGGTCAGGCATCGGTGGCCACCGACCAGATCGAGACCTTCACCGAGACCGGCATCGCGCTCAAGTCCGGCCAACACCTCGAGGCCGACATCGTGGTCACCGCGACCGGGCTGGACATGCTGCCCCTCGGCGGCATCGCGCTGAGCGTGGACGGAACCGCTGTGGATATCGCCGACACCGTGGCCTACAAGGCGATGATGCTCAGCGGCGTACCGAACTTCATCTTCGCGTTCGGCTACACAAACTTGGCCTGGACGCTGAAGGTCGACCTAGTCTGCGCCCACATGATCCGCCTGCTCGACCACATGGATGACCACGACCACGCGGTGGTCACCCCGGTCGTACCGTCCGACCTGGAGCGAATCCCGATGATCGACATGAGCTCCGGCTACGTGCAGCGCAAGATCGCCGCGTTCCCCAAGGCCGGTACCACCGGCCCGTGGACCGTCAAGATGGCCTACGAAGACGACATCGCGCGCCTCAAGCACGGCCCGGTCACCGACCCCGCCCTGCGGTTCGAGTCGCGCGCGGCCATCCACCTGGTGGCGTCATGACCTCCGCGGCCGTCGAAGAGATCTCGTTTGTCAGCCACGGCGCGCGGTGCGCAGCCTGGCACGTACACGCCACCTCGGACGAACTGGCCCACAATGGATCGCGACCTCTGGTCGTGATCGGGCACGGCTTCGGCGGTACCCGCGACACCGGCCTGATGGATTTCGCCACCGCATTCGCCGACGCAGGCATCGATTCCCTGGTATTCGACTACCGAGGTTTCGGCGCTTCCGAAGGCAAGCCGCGTCAGGTCGTCGCCTACCGCAAGCAGCGCCAGGACTGGCGGGCCGCGGTCGACGCCGCCCGCCGGTTACGCGGGGTCGATCCCGACCGGATCGCCCTATGGGGCACGTCCTACTCGGGTGGACACGTGCTGACCGTCGCGGCAGCGGATCGGCGCATCGCGGCGGTGGTGGCGCTGGTGCCCGCAACCGATGGGCTGGCCGCGGTACTGCAGATCGCGCGGACCGCCGGCGCGCTCGCACCGCTGCGCCTCATCGGGCACGGGCTGCGGGATGCGTGGACGACGATCACCGGTGCGCCACCGCATTTGATCCCGTTGGCCGGCGAACCGGGTTCGGTGGCCATCCTCAGCACGCCGGGTGCTCTTCCCGGCTACTTGGCGCTGGCCGGGCCGACCTGGCGCAACGAGGTGTGCGCGCGAACCGCCCTGGAGGTCGCCCTCAACCGCCCCACCACCTCGGCCCCGAAAGTCCAGTGCCCGATGCTCGTTCAGATCGGCAGCAACGATCAAGTGGCTCCGGCCGCCGCGGCACGCAAGACCGCCCGTCGCGCCGGCGGGCCGACCACAACGCTCGAATACCCGGTCGATCACTTCGATGTGTACGCCGGCGAATGGCAGGCCAAGGTGCTCGCCGACGAGGTCGCGTTCCTGGTGGCAGCGCTCGCCTGACCCGGATCGCCTATGGCCGCCGACCGTGCGGTTTCATCCGCAACACGCCGCCGCATGCCGATGAGATCGCACGGTCAGACCGCCGGTGGCTCGGACATCTGGCAACCGGATTCGCCCACCCAGTAGGACGCGGCTAGAACAGCGCGGCCAGGTCCGACCACATCGCGCTGAAGTCGCCCAGGTCGCCGACGCCGGCGAGGTCGCTCGCGGGCGCCGCCGGGAAGTCGAAAATCGGAATGACCCGATTCAGGAAGATCATCTCGTCCAGGGTCCCGTCTGACCCGCTGGAGAAGTAGTTTTCGAAGGTTCCGAACGCCTGCCAGTTGAACGAGAACAGATCCTGCGTGACCCCGGTCGCCGGATCGTTCTCGTAGTAGTTCTGCGCCCAGGGCCACAGCGCCGGGTCAGGGTAATAAATCAGGGTATGAAAGTCGCTGTAGTCCCACACGGTTCCCACCGCGGGAGCCGCGCCGACGCTGTCGATCACCTGCGTCGTGTCTTGGGTGAAGAAGAACCCCGTCACATCGTGGTCATGGGTGTCGTAGCTGCCCACCACCGTCGGGTAGTCGCCGTAGATCGTCCGGTGGACATCTTCGGCAATGTCACCGTAGAACCCGGACTGATCCCCGGTGACATTGCTGGTCCCGTCCCCCACGCCCGGCGGATCAAAATCGGTGGGCGATGGTCGATCGTCGGCATAGGCGGCCGCACTGGTGATCAGCGCCACCCCCAACACCGTCCCAGCAACCGAGCCCACAACGGCGGCAAAGGTACGCAGATGTCCGGCTTTCATGTCCCGCTCCCCCTAATCCGGTGAACCCGACAGGGATTCACCGCGTCTGTGACTAGTTGCGATGCTCATCGAACGGGTCCGCCGCCCCGCTCAATCAGAGCGTGGCGACAAGGTCGGACCACATCGTGCCGAAGTCGGCTGCGGCCGCGGATGCGCCATCGGTCGGGAACTCGAAGATGGGTGTGACAGTGCCGTCGAAAATGTTGACGATGTAGTCGAACGTCCCCGCCGGTCCGTAATAAAAGTCGTTCTCCCACCCCCAGTTGAGCACCGGCATGAAGACGTCGGCTATGCCGGCCGACGTGGTCAGGTGGGTGTCCAACGAATAGTACGAGGTAGCAAGCCCGTTGGATAACACAACATAGGAGCTATCCCATTCTGTTCCCACCGCGGGGGCCACGCCATCGCTCGCGACAACCTGATCAGAATGGGTTATGAAGAACGGCAGCGGGAGGGGGCCGTACTGGTCCTCAATGTGATGGACCTCGTAGCTGCCATCCGAAAGCGTGTAAGCCTGGTCCCATCGGTGGCTGTCGTCGATGAGCGGAATGAAGACTCGTTCGTCATTCGTCATCGCACCAGCGGTACCCGGCAAATCGAAAGCTACGTGGGACTTGTCGAACGGCGGCACCGGCAGGGTGGCTATATCGTCCGCGCGGGCGACTGGACCGGCGACGAACCCGCCCGCCACGACAGCCCCGGCGGCCGCGCCAAGTGTGAAGGCAATACCCCGGCCACTACGAACGTCCATCACAGGCTCCCCCGCCATCCCCATGTAGCGATAAGCACCCTATCTGAGAGCAAGCCAAGAAAGCTAGGGTTGCGGTGAAATATCCTTAAATAGTCGTTGACGAAGGCCCTTTGGCCGTTCGCGCCGTCGCTGGCGCGGCTCGAGCTCCTTTCTCGCCCTCAGCCCTGCTGCACGGCGAGCGCCTCCGCTCCGACGTCCGCGGCGGCCGGGTCCATCCAAAAGATCTGCCAGGCGTGCCCATCCAGGTCGTTGTAGCTGCGCCCGTACATGAACCCGTGATCCTCGACATCCCCGGCCGTGCCGCCCGCGGCGATGGCGCGATCCACCAGCGCGTCCACCGCGCCACGGCTGTCTGCGCTGAGGCAGATGACGCACTCCTTGGTTGTGGCCGCATCGGCGGTCGCGACCGGGTGAAAGGAATCGAAGACGTCGCGCCGCAGCAGCATCGCAAACTGGTTGGCGCCCAGCACCAGAGCGAGCGCCCTGTCGTCGCAGAACTTCTCGTTGAAGGTGTAGCCGAGGCCGGCGAAGAACTTCTGCGAACGCTCAATGTCGGCGACGGGCAGGTTCACGAAGATCATTGCGTGCATTTCGGGTGCCTCCGGGCGAGTCCGCGGGATCCATGGGTGGATGCCGTCGGAGATACCGACCCGGCCCGGCCGGAGAACTCAGCGCTCCGCGGCGAACTTCTGCGGATCACCGGCACGCGTCAACGTCGACCGCGTTCGGCCCGCCCCGGCTTACGGGCGACCTTGCCGGCCGCGGCTCGGGCGGCCTGCTTCGCCAGGGTCTTCTCCCGTGCGGTGCGCTTGGGCGCCGGCTGTGCCTGTCCCCGCGACGAACCGGGTTTGCGGCCCCGCACGATGCCGATGAACTCCTCGACGAGTGCCGGCTGCGGCCCTTCCGGGAAGGCGAGCGCCATCGGGCAGGTCGGCGCATCGTCGATCGACCGGTACGTGAGGTCCTTGCGGTGATACAGCCGTGCCAGCGACTGTGGGACGATAAGCACACCGATCCCTGCGGCAACCAGTTCTATTGCCTCCTGGGTGGTTTCGGGCCGGTGATCGATCGGAGCGCCGGGGGCGCCCGTCCATGCGAGGACGTCATCGCGTGGAAGCAGGGTCGGTTCGTCGTCGAGGTCCGTGGCGGTGATCGCGTCGAAGGCGCTCAGAACATGATCGGCCGGAACGACGACAACCGTCGTCTCGTCGTAGAGGGGAATCATGGCCAGCCCCGACGCGTCGGCCGGCGGCCGGAGCAACGCCGCATCGACGGTGCCGGCCCGTACCGCGGCCGCCGCGTCTGCCGCAGCCAGTGGGCACAACTGCAATGGAACCTCGGGGTGTCGCTCCGCCCAGATCCGCGCCCACTTCGCGGGCGTCCCACCGGGGACGTACCCGAGGGTCAGGGACAGCGAGGTCACCGCCTCAGGCTACCGATAGGGTGATTCCATGAGCAGGCCGAATGCGCAGTCCATGAAACCCGCGACGGCGGCGAAGAAGCTGGACGTATACCTGCCGGCGACGCCAGCGGAGTTCCAGGCGAACCCAATCACCCGCGGCGAGCTCGCCGCCCTGCAGGCGGACCCGCCGCAGTGGCTCACCGACCTCCGCAAAAACGGACCGCATCCGAAGAACCTGGTGGCGGCCAAGTTGGGGGTATCGATCGCCGGTCTCGCGCGTGGCGGCGTTGCAGATGCGCTTACCACCGAGCAGATCAATCAGCTGCTCGACGAGAAGCCGGACTGGCTGGTCGCCGAACGCGAGAGCTATCAGATGGTGTTGAGCGAACAGCGGCGAGTGAAGACGCTGCATGCGGAACGGGCTCGTGGAAACTGACTGGCACCGGGGTTCGCCGGTACCGTTGAGCTGCTTGACTCACGGCAGGTTGAGCTGCCAGGACACTCCGAACCGATCGTTGACCCAGGCGAACGCGGTGGAGAAGCCGTAGTCACCGAGCGGCATGAGGGTGGCACCGCCCTCCCCCAGCTCGGCCACTAGCCGTTCCAGCTCCGAGCGGTCGGCGACGTCCACGAACAGCGAGCTCGACGGGGTGAAGTCGAAGCCGTGCGTGACCGCACTGTCACTGACCAGCACACGCAGCCCGGCCAGGTCGAGCTCGGCCAGCATGATGCCGGTGGCCGGTTCGGGGTGCGGGGTCACGGACACCACGGAGGCGCCCGGGAACGCGGCCAGGTACATCTCGATCGCGGTGGCGGCGGTGCCGCCCTGAAACATGAGGAAGGGTCTGATGCGGGTCACGCCGCCCACCCTATCCACGCCGGTGAGTCTGTGAACAAGACGCAGGCCAGAGAAATTTTCCCTGGCCCGCGAATTGTCTTGTCCCCCTACAGCATACAGCTGACGCAGCCCTCCACCTCAGTGCCTTCCAGCGCCATCTGCCGCAGCCGGATGTAGTAAAGCGTCTTGATTCCCTTGCGCCACGCGTAGATCTGCGCCTTGTTCACGTCGCGGGTGGTGGCGGTGTCCTTGAAGAACAGCGTCAACGACAGCCCCTGGTCCACATGCTGAGTGGCGGCGGCGTAGGTGTCGATGATCTTCTCGTAGCCGATCTCGTAGGCATCCTGGTAGTACTCCAGGTTGTCGTTGGTCATGTACGGCGCCGGGTAGTAGACACGGCCGATCTTGCCTTCCTTGCGGATCTCCACCCGCGACACAATCGGGTGGATCGAGCTCGTCGAGTGGTTGATGTAGGAGATCGACCCGGTCGGCGGCACCGCCTGCAGGTTCTGGTTGTAGATGCCGTGGGCCTGCACCGATTCCTTGAGACGACGCCAGTCGTCCTGGTTGGGAATGCGGATGCCGGCATCGGCGAACAACTTACGCACCCGCTCGGTGGCCGGCTCCCATGGCTGCTCGGTGTACTTATCGAAGAACTCCCCCGAGGCGTAGGTAGAACGCTCGAAGCCCTTGAAGTGCGTACCCCGCTCAATCGCAATGCGATTCGAGGCCCGCAGTGCGTGGTAGAGCACCGTGTAGAAGTAGATGTTGGTGAAGTCGATGCCCTCTTCAGAGCCGTAGAAGATGCTCTCCCGCGCCAGGTAGCCGTGCAGGTTCATCTGGCCCAGGCCGATGGCGTGCGAGTCGTTGTTGCCCTGCTCGATCGAGGGCACCGAGGTGATGTGGGTCTGATCGCTCACCGCGGTCAATGCGCGGATCGCCACCTCGATACTCTGCGCGAAGTCCGGCGAGTCCATCGTCTTGGCGATGTTCAGCGACCCGAGGTTGCACGAGATGTCCTTGCCCACCTTGGCATACGACAGGTCGTCGTTGAACAGCGACGGCGTGGACACCTGCAGGATCTCCGAGCACAGGTTCGAGTGGGTGATCTTGCCGTCGATCGGGTTGGACCGATTCACGGTGTCTTCGTACATGATGTAGGGGTAGCCGGACTCGAACTGCAGCTCGGCCAGCGTCTGGAAAAACTCGCGTGCCTTGATCTTGGTCTTGCGGATCGCCGGGTTGTCCACCATCTCGTAGTACTTCTCGGTGACCGAGATGTCGGCGAACGGCAGGCCGTAGACGCGTTCGACGTCATACGGCGAGAACAGGTACATGTCCTCGTTCTTCTTGGCCAGCTCGAAGGTGATGTCCGGGATCACCACGCCCAGGCTCAGCGTCTTGATCCGGATCTTCTCGTCGGCGTTCTCTCGCTTGGTGTCCAAGAATCGGTAGATGTCGGGGTGATGCGCGTGCAGGTATACCGCACCGGCGCCCTGACGCGCACCCAGCTGGTTGGCGTAGGAGAACGAGTCCTCCAGCAGTTTCATGATCGGGATGACGCCCGAGCTCTGGTTCTCGATGTTCTTGATCGGCGCGCCGTGCTCACGAATGTTGGTCAGCAGCAACGCCACTCCCCCGCCGCGCTTGGACAGCTGCAGTGCGGAGTTGATCGACCGGCCGATCGACTCCATGTTGTCCTCAATTCTCAAAAGGAAGCAACTCACCGGCTCACCGCGCTGCTTCTTCCCGGAATTGAGGAACGTCGGGGTGGCCGGCTGGAAGCGGCCTTCGATGATCTCCTCGACAAGCTGCTCGGCCAGCACGGTGTCACCGGCGGCCAGCGTCAGCGCCACCATGACCACCCGGTCCTCGAACCGCTCGAGGTAACGCTTACCGTCGAAGGTCTTCAGCGTGTAGGAGGTGTAGTACTTGAACGCCCCCAAGAACGTCGGAAACCGGAATTTCTTGGCGTAGGCGCGATCCAGCAGCGTTTTGACGAAGTTGCGCGAGTACTGGTCGAGGACCTCGCGCTCGTAGTAGTCCTTGCCGATCAGGTAGTCGAGCTTCTCGTCCTGATTGTGGAAGAACACCGTGTTCTGATTGACGTGCTCCAGGAAGTACTGACGAGCGGCCAGCACATCCTTGTCGAACTGGATGTTGCCGTCGGCGTCGTACAGGTTGAGCATCGCGTTCAGGGCGTGGTAGTCCGTCTCGCTCTGTGCCCCGCTGTGCGCGGGCATCGTCACAGGCTCTGCAGTTGCGGCCGTTGGTGGCACGTCTCGTCCTTCCAGAAGTCAGCCAAACCGTCGCGGACGGCTTGCACGTCGTCGGGGGTTCCCATTAATTCGAAGCGGTACAGGTAGGGCACTCCGCACTTGCGCGAGATGACGTCACCCGCATAGCAGAACTCGGCGCCGAAGTTGTTGTTGCCGGCGGCGATCACGCCGCGCAGCAACGCCCGGTTGTGCTCGTTGTTCAAAAACTTGATGACCTGCTTGGGGACGTAGCCCCCCACGTTGATGTCCGGTGTGGCGTGTCCGCCACCGTAGGTGGGCAGCACCAACACATGGGGCTCGTCGACTTCGATCTGCCCGTGCAGCGGAATCCGCGTTGCCGGCATGCCCAGCTTCTGCACGAAGCGATGGGTGTTCTCCGACACCGAGGAGAAATAGACCAAGCCGCCGGGCATTGCGACCTCCTTGCCCCCGTAGTCGCGTCGACTATGCGCTCAGCGCGGTCTCCGCGAGCGCCTTGATGCGGTCGGGACGGAAACCCGACCAGTGCTCGCCGCCGGCCACCACGACCGGGGCCTGCAGGTATCCGAGCGCCATCACGTAGTCCCGCGCCTCCGAGTCCAAGGTGATATCGACCGTCTCGTAGGCAATGCCTTGCTTGTCCAACGCCTTGTAGGTGGCGTTGCACTGGACACATGCGGGCTTGGTGTAGACGGTGATGGTCATCAGCGACAGAGCTCCTCAGCGAACTTTGACAACGGACGGATAACGGATGACGTACTACTGTTCAGCGGACCGGCGGGCGGCAAAATTCCCCGGCCCCGAGCCGCTTCGGCCGATATATCGGCCAGGGATTGAAGCAATCCCCCGGGCCCGGTTGACCTGGTGAATCTGGGGTCTGTCGGTGTTCGAAACACTACACCTAGTGGTCCCCCTTGAGAAGCGATACTAGATGTTCTGAACAACATTCTTGAAATTCCCTGGTCGTAAGCCCCCGCCACACGTTGCCCTCGGCGTGTCGCAGATCACAAAACACGTCCGCGGGCGCTAACACACCAGGTCTACCACCAGGCTCCGACAAGAAATCCCCCGCCGGCCGACCGCTCCCCCGTCGGCAAACAGTGCCATCGGCCTCGGGATCGACGTCAGCGGCGGGTTCACTCGGCCTTTTCCGTGCTGACGCCGACCTCGACGAGCTAACGAACGCGGCGGCTCAGCGCACCTCGGCGGCGAGCTTGCCGACGACGTCGCGCACGTCGTTTACCAGCTGGGCGTGCTGAGTCGGGTGCGCACCGTCCAGCGTCGGCAACGGCACCGACAACTTGATCGCCTCGACCACGCGCGGGCCGGCGATACCGAACGACTTGCGGGTCTCGTCGTGCGCCCACACGCCGCCGTAGCGTCCCATCGCCGCGCCGATCACCGCCAGCGGCTTGTCCTTGAGCGCACTGTCACCGAACGGGCGGGACAACCAGTCGATCGCGTTCTTGAGCACTGCGGGGATGCTGCCGTTGTACTCCGGGGTGACCACCAGGGCGGCATCGGCGTCGGCGGCGACCGCACGCAGCGCGGTGACGCCGGCCGGGACATCCTCGGGCGTGTCGATGTCTTCGTTGTAGAACGGCAGGTCCCCGAGCCCTTCGTAGACGGTCACGGCGACCCCGGCCGGGGCGACTTCGGCTGCCAACTCGGCGATCTGGCGGTTCACCGACTCGACACGCAGGCTCCCCACCAGCGCCAGAATCTTGATGTCGGCATTGTTCTCGGTCATGACTTCGAGTTCCCTCCGGTCGTTGTCTACATCCTTGCACAACCCAACCGGACTCTAGTCCGGTTTGTTCCCACGCGCTACAGTGACCTGGTGAGCACCGCAGATCGGGTGCGTGACCTGCCCTTTTCCGCACCGCAAGAGCGGGGCGACGCTGCGCGCAACCGGGTGCTGCTGCTGGAGGCAGCCCGACGGCTGATCGCCGAGCGCGGGCCGGACGCGGTCACCATGGACGACATCGCCGGGGCGGCCGGCGTCGGCAAGGGCACGCTGTTCCGCCGCTTCGGCAGTCGATCCGGATTGATGATGGTGCTGCTCGACGAGGACGAGCGGGCCAGCCAACAGGCCTTCCTGTTCGGCCCTCCCCCGCTGGGCCCCGACGCGCCACCGCTGCAACGTCTGCTGGCGTTCGGACGAGACCGACTGTGTTTCGCGCACGCGCATCACGCGCTGCTGTCGGCAGCCAACCGGGATCCGCAGACGCGCTATGGGCCGGCCTCGGGGGTACTGCGCACGCACGTGCGGGTGTTGTTGGCCTCGGCCGCCAGCAGCGGCGACCTCGACGCCCAAACCGACGCGCTGTTGGCGTTGCTCGACGCCGACTACGTCGAACACCAGTTGAACGACCGCGGCCAGACCCTGCAATCGCTCGGTGACGCGTGGGAATCGTTGGCGCGCAAGTTGTGTGGGGTGTAGGCCGAGTCGATAGCGGCGGATGCTGTCCCGCATTCCCGAGTGCTTCGCCGGCACGTGCAGGGCTACTGGTTATGGTCGCCGAGTGGTCGCTACGGGACTAGAACGGCTTTCACAACGTCGCCGTGCCGGGTTGCCGAAATCGCGTCGTTGATACGCGTGAGCGGAAACGTCGTGACGATGCGGTCGACCGGTAGCTGGCCGGTTCTATACAGGTCGATCAGCCGCGGAATGAACGTTCGTGGTACCGCCTCACCCTCGACGACACCGCGCACGGTCTGTCCCTTGCCGACGAGCTTTGCTTGATCGAGTTCGACGAGCGTCCGCGTTCCCTGCAGACCGACGGTTGCGCACACACCCGGCGAGGCGAGCGCGCCAATCGCCGCTCGGGTGACGTCGGGTTTGCCAATACAGTCAATGGCGTAGTCCACGCCGTGGCGAGTTGCGCACCTGACGTCGCCGGGATCGACCGCGGTGGCGGCGCCGAGCGCAAGGGCGAGCTCACGGCGCTGCGGATTGGGGTCGACAGCGATGATCTGCCCGCAGCCAGCCACTTTGGCGGCCATGATCGCCGACAGCCCCACCGATCCAGCCGCGAAGATCGCGATCGAGGAGCCGGGTTCGGGCTGCAATGCGTTTAGGACGGTCCCCGCGCCCGTTTGTACACCGCATCCCAGTGGAGCCAGTACTTCGAATGGGACGTCGTCGGGCACCGGCACCACGGTGTGAGCGGCGGCAAGTGCATAGGTGGCGAATGAGGATTGACCGCAGAACCGCGCCCGCACCGGTGTGTCGCCCTGCCGAGCCCCGGCGCTGCCGTCGATGCGAACCCCGCTGAGGTTCAGCAGGTTGGCATGTGCGCAATAGGCCATCCGGTCGCGACAGCAGTTTGCGCAGACCCCGCACCAGGCGTAGCTGAGCACGACCCGGTCACCGGCACGCAGGCCGGTGACCTGTGATCCGATCGACTCGATGATTCCGGCGCCCTCGTGACCGAGTACCAGAGGCAGCTGCGGAGAGGTGGCCATCGCGGCGAGCACGAGGTCGCTGTGGCAGATCCCGGAGGCCTCGATGCGCACCAACACTTCGTCGGGTCGCGGCGCTTCGATCTCGATATCGCCGAGGGCGAATGCCGCGCCCGCCTCATGCAGTATGGCGGCGGTCGCGACGCGTGCCGGCGTGTTGGCGACGAATCGCAGCTCGCGGGGTCGATCGCGGGTCGTGAGTTTGGTCAGATAGAAGTAGCCGGGACGCTGCTGGCCGGGAGCTTCCATCGCGCCGATCAGGGTAGTGTCGGAGATCCGCCGAAAGTGGTCGGCCATCGGGAGGTTGCGGTAGACCATGGTCGCGGTCGCACTTCCGCGGTATTCGGTCATCCTCACGTCCGCCCCACCGAAACTGGGGTTGGCGAATCGTTGCCCGGATTCATCGAAGCAGACGATCGGCGCCACGTCGTCGGCGCCAGCGAACGACTTGCCCGCCCACCGGATTGCCTCCAGTTGCGCCTCGGCGGGATGGCCGACACCGAATAACCCACCCGCCCACTCCCCGAAAACATCGGCAATACCGATCGCCTCGGCAGACTCGTAGACCTCGTCGAGCTCGTCGAGAGTCGGCGGGTCGGCCCGTTCGACCAGTTCCTGAAAGCGTTGTGCGACATTCATTTCCGTCATCCTCTCGCCGAGCTCCTGCGGTTCGGGCCACACAGTGCCACTCCACCAATTCCTGACACAGTGTTGTGTCAGGAACAGTCTTGTGTCAACATTGAGTTCATGACCACCGTGTCCAGACCCTTCCGCGGCGTCAGCGCCGACGAACGCCTCGCAGATCGTCGAGCCGCGCTCCTCGATGCGGCCCTGGCCGAGATCGGCGAGGTCGGCGTCGCAGGGCTGCGGATGAACACGGTGTGCAAACGCGCCGGCTTGACCCAGAGATACTTCTACGAACATTTCGGCAACCGTGACGAACTGCTCGCCGCCGTATTCGACAGTGTCATCGACGAGGTCATCAGCACCACCATCGCAACCGTGCAATCCTGTGGCCCAGACCTTTTCGAGCGTGCCAGCGCCGGTCTGGCCGTCTTCTATGACGCCATCATCAGCGACCCGCGCAAAGCCCGGCTCTACGCAGAGTCGGTAGGGATCCCCGCCATCGCCGAACACAAACGTGCCGCCGTACGCCGCTACGCCGATTTCGTCGCCGAACAAGTCAACGCCGCCATCGGGCGCATGAACAACCGCACCCGGTCCCGACTTCGGATGGCCATCCTGGTGTTAGTCGGTGGCCAAGCTGACGCGGCCGCCGCCCTAGCCGGTGGCGATGTCACCCTGTCTCGCGCCGACTACATCGACGTCCACGCCCGACTGCTGACCGACGCGGTCGCCGCCTCGGGATCCCATCGGGCTAACAGCGGAGAGAAATGAACACACCGATCAGCGACAACGTCGCAAATGTACTGGCCGACCCAACGGCGTATGCCGACGAGCCACGGCTGCATGCTGCACTGACCCACCTGCGGACCCATGCGCCGGTATCTCTGGTGGACTGCCCTCCTTACCGACCATTCTGGGCGGTCACCCGCCACGCCGACATCATGGACATTGAGCGGGACCATCAGCTGTGGATCAACGAGCCGCGGCCGCTACTGCAGACCGCGGACACCGATGACATTGCACGCGCCCAGCTGGTTGCCGGGATGGGACTGCGCACCCTGATCCACATGGACGACCCGCAGCACCGGGTGGTGCGGGCGATCGGCGCGGACTGGTTCCGGCCCAAGGCGATGCGCGCGCTGAAGGTACGCGTCGACGAACTGGCGAAAATCTATGTCGACCGGATGGCCGAGGTCGGGCCGGAGTGCGATTTCGTGCAGGAGGTCGCCGTCAACTATCCGCTGTTCGTCATCATGTCGCTGCTCGGACTGCCCGAATCGGACTTTCCGCGGATGCTCAAGCTGACCCAGGAACTGTTCGGCGGCGACGATAGCGAGCTTCGGCGCGGTAGCACTCCAGAGGAGTTGCTGCAGGTATTGCTCGACTTCTTCGGCTACTTCAGCGCACTCACGGCGTCCCGCCGCGAGCAGTCAACCGATGATCTAGCGTCGGCGATCGCCAACGCCCGCATCGACGGCGAGCCGCTGTCCGACATCGACACCGCGTCCTATTACGTCATCATCGCCACCGCCGGCCACGACACCACCAGCGGAACCATCTCCGGTGGGCTGCGCGCGCTGATCGAGCACCCCGACCAGCGGGAGCGGTTGCGCGACAACCTGGATCTGATGCCGACCGCCGTGGAGGAGATGATCCGCTGGGTGACCCCGGTCAAAGAGTTCATGCGCACCGCCACCGCCGACACCGAGGTGCGCGGGGTGCCGATCGCCGCCGGCGAGTCGGTGTACCTCTCCTATGTGTCAGCAAACCGGGACGAGGAAGTGTTCGACGACCCGTTCCGCTTCGACGTCGGCCGCGCCGTCAACCACCACCTCGCGTTCGGCTACGGGGTGCACTTCTGCATGGGCGCCGCGCTTGCCCGCATGGAGATCGGCAGCTTCTTCACCGAACTGCTACCACGACTGAAATCCATTGAACTCAAAGGAGAGCCGGACCTGGCAGCCACCACGTTCGTCGGCGGCCTCAAACACCTGCCGGTTCGCTACGAACTGCGCTGAAGACCCATCGCGGCGGGTGTCGCACCGGCCCGATAACCTGCCGACATGTTGTCGACTGTCGCGGTGCGCGGTTACCGCTCCCTGCGCGAGGTGATCGTGCCACTGGGCGAGCTGACCGTGGTCACCGGCGCCAACGGCACCGGCAAGTCGTCGCTGTACCGGTCACTGCGATTGCTCGCCGACTGTGGCCGCGGGGCAGCGATCGGCTCGCTGGCACGCGAGGGCGGGCTGGAGTCGGTGCTGTGGGCCGGGCCCGAACAACCGCGCGGCGCCCGCCGCACCGGAACCACCCAGGGTACCGTCCGCACCCGCCCGATCTCACTCGAACTCGGTTTCTCCTCAAACGATTTCGGGTATCTCATCGATCTCGGCCTGCCGCAGCAGGCTGGTCCGGACTCGGCGTTCGGCCGCGACCCGGAGATCAAGCGCGAGGCGGTGTTTGTCGCGCCGGTGATGCGTCGGAGTTCGACGCTGATAACCCGCACCCGCCAACATGCGCAGGCCAGCACCGAGACCGGCACGGACGAGCTGTCTCGGTCGCTGCCGGCCTACCGCAGTCTGCTCGCTGAATTCGCGCATCCCGCAGCGCATCCGGAGCTCTCGGCGGTCCGCGACCGGCTGCGCAGCTGGCGCTTCTACGACGGGTTCCGGGTTGATGCGGCCGCACCGGCCCGGCACCCGCAGGTCGGAACCCGCACCCCGGTGCTCTGTGATGACGGCGGTGACCTGGCGGCCGCGATCCAGACGATCATCGAAGCAGGAGGTGACGACCTGCATCGGGCGTTGAGCGACGCCTTCGACGGCGCCACCGTGTCGGTCGCGGTCCACCACGGTCTGTTCAACCTGAACCTGCATCAACGCGGCATGTTGCGTCCGCTGCGGGCCGCCGAACTCTCTGACGGCACACTGCGGTTCATGCTGTGGGCGGCAGCCCTGCTCAGCCCGGAACCACCGTCGCTGATGGTGCTCAACGAGCCGGAGACCTCGCTGCACCCGGACCTGGTCGCACCCCTGGCAGGCCTGATCCGGACCGCGGCGAAGCGGACACAGGTTCTGGTGGTCACCCATTCGCGGGTAATGCTCGATTTCCTCGACACAGCGCCCGTCGCCGAGCGCACCCGGGGCGCCATCGAGATCGAGTTGTACAAGGACTTCGGCGAAACCCGGGTCGCCGGGCTGGGAATGCTCGACACCCCGGCGTGGGAGTGGGGCACTCGCTAGCGCGACACCGGCGTCGGACGCAGTGCCCGACTGAACAGCACGTTGGCCTGCCGCATCAATACGCTGTAGGGCCACCACGCCACCCGCTTGAAGGCGTACAGCGCCCGGATGTCCGGCGATGTGTACACCAGGTAGCGATTGCGGGCGACCCCGGCCAGGATCTTCTGGGCGGCCTTCTCCGGTGTGACCGCGTGACCGGCGAACCGGTCCACCCAGCGATTGACGTTCGGGTCGTCGCGGTCCACACCGGCGATCTCGACGGTGTTGACCAGCGGGGTCTTCACCGCGCCTGGAACCACCACCGACACCCCGATGCGGTGCCGCGCCAGGTCGAAGCGCAGCACCTCCGACACCCCACGCAGCCCGTACTTGCTGGCCGAATAGGCGGCATGCCAAGGCAATGCGACGATCCCGGCAGCCGAGGACACATTGACCAGATGCCCGCCGCGGTGGGCTGCCACCATCGGCGGCAGGAACTCCTCGATGACGTGGATCGGGCCCATCAGGTTGATCGAGACCATCTTGCTCCACTGTTCGTGAGTGAGCCGGTCGACCGTGCCCCACGCCGAGACCCCGGCGATGTTCATCACGACGTCCATCGCCGGGTGTCGGGCATGAATGTCGGCGGCGAACGCCGCGACCTCGTCGTAGTCGGCGATGTTCAACGCCCGGGACTCGGGAACTTCGGCGCCCAGCGCGCGCGCGTCGGCCACCGTCTCGGCCAGGCCGTCGGCATTGCGGTCGGTCAGGTACAACTCAGCGCCGTAGCCGGCCAGCTGCAATGCGGTGGCGCGACCGATACCGCTGGCCGCCCCGGTGATCAGACAGCGCTTGCCACGGTAGTACTGCGACAGATTTGCCATGGGTGGAGACGATACCGGCGGTACCGGAATCGGGGGCAGCTACCCGCCAAGTGCGTCGGTACCGCCCCACAGCGCATTCAGCCACAGCGCTTCGAGCACCCGGATCCCGCGCTGCACGTCGCGGTCGGGCCCCAGATAGGAGGTGTCACCGGAGAGCATCAGCGCGGTGGTCACGCCCAGGGTGCGTACCAGCGCCGGGATGTCGTCGCTGATCGGATGCGCGGTACCGGCCGCCATCTCGTCCTGGACGACGACGACGATCTGGTCGATCACCGTACTGAGCTGGTGGTCGAGGATCTCGCGGATCTCGGCGTCGGTGTTGCGGGCGAGGTTGCATGCCGACACGATCGGGTCGTTGTGCGCGTAGACGGCCGCCGCACTGCCCACCATCCGTTTGGCGAATGCTGCCGGGGACTCATCGCGGCCGCGGGGCGCGAAATAGTGGGTGAGCTCCTCGAGTTCGTGGGTGGCCTCGGCGAGGATCTGGGCCAGCACCGCGTACTTGGAGTCGAAGTAGAAGTAGAACCCGGATCGCGCCACACCGGCCCGGTCACTGATCGTGCTGACCGAAAGCTCCGCGAACGGCTTTTCCTCCAGCAGCTCGCGCACCGCCTGCAAAATCGCCTCGCGCTGCTTATCGCCGCGTCGTTTAGGTGCGGCCGGTGCCTGCGCCTGCTCTGTACTCACCCTCGAACCCTGCCCCACGCCACGCCAGAATCAAACTTGACAGGCGTCAAGTTTAACCGAAGGATAGGGACGACGTGACAGTTGCCACAACTGTCCAGCCCGCTAAGGAGCGTCGATGAGCACCATCAGCACCCCTCAGTACCTGCTCGACCAGGCCAAACGTCGGTTCATCCCGACGGTGAACACCATTCCCGGAATGGGGTTGCTGGAAAAGCGGCTGATGACGGTCGATTGGCCGCAGAAGACGCTGGCCGCCCCACCGCCGGGCAGCGGGCTCAAGCCGGTGGTCGGCGATTCCGGTCTGCCGATCCTGGGGCACATCGTCGAGATGTTCCGCCAGGGGCCGGATTTTCCGCTGCACCTGTACAACACCCGTGGCCCGGTCACCTTCGCTGATTCGCCCATCCTGCCGTCGATCGTCGCGCTGGGCCCCGACGCCACCCAGACCATCTTCTCCAACCGCAGCAAGGACTACTCGCAGAAGGGCTGGCTTCCGGTCATCGGCCCGTTCTTCAACCGCGGTCTGATGATGCTCGACTTCGACGAGCACATGGGTCACCGCCGGATCATGCAGGAGGCTTTCACCCGGCCGCGGTTGGCAAGCTACGTCGAGGACATCGACCGGGTGGCCAGCGCGATCGTGAACGACTGGCCCACCAACGACGGCCGCTTCCTGGTCTACCCGGCGATGAAGGAGCTCACCCTCGACGTCGCGTCGGTGGTGTTCATGGGCCACGACCCGACCAGCGACCACCAGTTGGTGGGCAAGATCAACAAGGCGTTCTGCCAGACCACCCGGGCCGGCGGCGCGATCATCCGGACCTCGCTGCCGCCGTTCAAATGGTGGCAGGGCCTGCAGGGCCGCAAGGTGCTCGAGGACTACTTCGCCGAACGGGTCGCCGAACGCCGGCACGCTCAGGGCACCGACATGCTGACGGTGCTGTGTCACACCGAGGACGAGGACGGCAACAGCTTCACCGACGCCGACATCGTCAACCACATGATCTTCCTGATGATGGCCGCCCACGACACCACCACCTCGACGGTCACGACGATGGCCTATCACCTGGCGGCCCACCCGGAATGGCAGGAACGCTGCCGCGACGAGTCGGCGCGGCTGGGTGACGGCGCGTTGGATATCGAGTCGCTGGAAAAGCTCGAAACGCTGGACCTGGTGATGGACGAGTCGCTGCGGCTGGTGACCCCGCTGCCGTTCAACATGCGCCAGACGGTGCGCGACACCGAACTGCTGGGCCACTTCGTGCCTGGCGGCACCAACGTGGTGACCTGGCCGGGGATGAACCACTGGCTGCCCGAGCTGTACACCAACCCGCGCCAGTTCGACCCGGAGCGCTTCCTCGAACCGCGCGCCGAGCACAAGAAGCACCGGTATGCGTGGGCGCCGTTCGGCGGTGGTGCACACAAGTGCATCGGGATGGTTTTCGGTCGACTTGAGGTCAAGACGGTGCTGCATCGGTTGTTGCGCCAGTACCGCCTGGAGCTGACGCACCCCGGCTACCAGCCGCATTGGGACTACGGCGGCATGCCTATCCCGATGGACGGCATGCCGTTGGTGCTGCGCCCGCTGTAGCCCTTGGCCCCAGACCCTTGGCCCCAGCCCCCTTGGCGCGAGCGTGCGCAGTCGCACGCCAAAACTGCCGAAATCTGGCATTCTGCGCACGCTCGCGGGTAGGTCGGCGCCTCCTCAGGCCGCCGTCATCAGCCGGTTGGCGCAGGTGATCATCGCGTCGAGTGCCGACCGAGTCCGATCCGTCGACCAGCCGATCGCCCAGTGCGCTCGGCGGCCGTCGGAGCCCTCGATGAACGTGGCGGTGTGCTCGCCGGACCGCAACTGATGAAAGCACAGCATCTCGACTTTGACACCGCGCTGATCGAGCATCGCGGTGAGCGCGGCCAGCGGCCCGCCGGCGGTCGCCGTCGACGTTCCGCTGTGATCGCCGACGGCGATGGTGGCCTGGTAGGTGCACGGCGCCAGTCGCGTGGCGGGGCGCTCACCGTCGGTGCAGGCCCACTGGCCAAGTCGCACCGGACCTGGCGTGCACCCGTAGGCGGCGACGAGATCATCCCAGGTCATCTGGTCGACGCGTTCCCGCAGCCCGCGAGGCAGCGGCGCGCCGAATCGGTCGGAAAGACTGCTGGTGCTGGTGAAGTTGCTCATGGTGCCGGTCTTTTCTGCTCGGAAAAAGCGACCGACGGTAGTAGCGTCCGACCCACAGCGGGGGGTCGGTCTGGATCAGACCCCGCTGCGGGTGCTGGCTACTACGAGAAGATTGCGCACGTTGCCGACCTTAGCCGCGCCTTCCCGGCCCGTGCAACTCGATTAATCGCCGGCGACCTCGCGCAGGGCGTCCTGCAGCAGTTCAGTCACCTTCTCGGCGATCTCGCCCAGCCCGGGCTCCCCGGTGACCTGCACCATCAACCGCGGGTCCATCGCGTCGACGATGACGGTCTGCGGCGTATCGGGGTCGGCACGCACCACCACGTTGCAGGGCAACAGCACGCCGATCTGACGGAACGTGTTGACGGCCCGATGGGCGAACCCGGGATTACACGCACCCAGGATCAGATAGTCCTCCATGTCCTCGCCGAGCTTGGCCTTCAGCGTGGCCTTCATATCGATCTCGGTGAGCACGCCAAACCCTTGCCGGGCCAATGCTTCCCGGGTGCGGCGAACCGCGTCGTCGAATGAGGTCTGCACGGTGGTGGATAACGCAACGGACATGTCGATCTCCTTTGAGAGTGTTCTCACGCCAGCGCGAGAAACAGCTTTTCCAGTTCTGCTTCGGTCAACGGTGCGCTCCCGTCGGCGGCGGCACCGCTGAGGCATTCCCGCAGCCCGGTCGCGACAATCTTGAAGCCGGCCCGGTCCAGCGCGCGTGACACCGCCGCCAATTGAGTGACCACGTCCTTGCAGTCACGCCCCTGCTCGATCATCGTGATCACGCCGGCAAGCTGCCCCTGGGCGCGACGCAGACGATTGAGCACCGCAGCGATGCTGTCTTGATCCCCGATCACGGCTGGACCGTCGTCGCGGCGTCGGCGAATTCGCAGAACGCGTCATAGGCGCGGGCCCCGTAGATGGTGGCCGGGCCGCCCATCATCAGGATGCTCACCCCGATGGCTTCGGCGGCTTCCTCCTTGCTCGCACCGGCACGGGCGGCACTTTGGGCGTGCGAGGCGATACATCCGTCGCAGCCGTGCACGACGCCGATGGCCAACGCAATCAGCTCTTTGGATTTCGTGTCCAGCGACCCGGGGGCGAAGGCGGCCTTGCTCAGTTCGGAGAAGCCGCGGTACACGTCGGGAATCACCTTGCGCAGCGCGCGGTGTTGTGGGTTCAAATCGGTCAGCAGATCGTGGTGAGTCATAGTGAGAACTATACCCCTAGGGGTATCTTCGCGCCAGTCGTTTGTGATGCAGTCAACGCTTTCGCGCAGTGACGAGCAGGTACTCCCAGTCCATCGCCGTGGCGCCGGCCAGCTGTCGCTCGGCGAGATCCGCCAGCGCGACGTCCAACGCCGCCGTCCGCGCCGGCTCACCAGCCAGGGCGTGGTAGGCGGAAATCGTCGGCCCGTAGTTGGTTTTGAAGAATTCGCGGAAGGCCGTGCCGTCAGCGAACCGGTCCACCCGCAGCACGCGGCGGTGCGCGGTAAGGTCGTCGACCCGCTGCCCGAACAGGTGGCGGACGTGGTCGGCGCGCCCCCACAGCGGCGGCGGCAACACCCCGTCGGGCGGCGGCGGTAGATACCCGCCGATTGTCGCGAACATCTGGCCGATGAATCCCTCGGGTGTCCAGCTGATCAGAGCGATCCGACCGCCGGGCCGGCAGACGCGCACCAGTTCGTCGGCGGCCAACTGGTGGTGCGGAGCGAACATCACACCGATGCAGGACACCACCGCGTCGAACTCCCCGTCATCGAAGGGCAGCGCCTCGGCGTTGGCCTCCCGCCAGTTCAGGGTCGCGCCACGGCCGGCCGCCAGCGCCTTACCCCGCTCCAGCAGCTGCGGGCACAGGTCACTGGCGGTCACGTCGGCGCCGGCCAACGCTGCCGGGATCGCCACATTCCCGGAGCCGGCAGCGACGTCGAGGACGCGGTCGCCGGGCCCGATACCGCTGGCCTGCACCATTACCGGCCCCAGCGGCGCGACCACCTCGGCCGCCACGGTGGCGTAATCGCCCAGCGCCCAGACGGCACGGTGTTTGTCTTCGAGTGCGGTGTCGATCGTCATAGCCGTCAGGGTGCGCACAGCGGTGACGGAATTCCAGTGCCCGATCTGAACCGTTCTCGGTTCAGAATGTGTACTAGCCAGCGCCGTCCCGGGAGCGTGTACTGAGACGACAGGAGGTGCACCGTGTCGACATACAGTCAGTTCTGTCCGGTGGCCAAGGCCATGGAGCTCCTCGATGAGCGATGGACTCTGCTCGTCGTGCGCGAACTACTCAAGGGCAGCACGCATTTCAACGATCTCCGCCGCGGGGTGCCGAAGATGTCGCCCGCCTTGCTGTCCAAACGGCTGAAATCGTTGACCCGGGCCGGGGTGCTGCAGCGCACCGACATCGACGGCCGCACCAGCTATTCCCTGACGCAATGCGGCCGGGAGCTCGCCACCGTGGTCGAGGAGCTGGGCAGGTGGGGTGCTCGCTGGATCGGTGAGCTGGGCGAGGATGACCTGGATCCGCACCTGCTGATGTGGGACATCCGCCGCACGGTTCCGATCGACATCTGGCCGCGGACACGTACCGTGGTGGCATTTCGGCTCAGCGGGGTGACACCGAAAGCCGCCAGGTGGTGGCTGGTGGTGACCGACGGCCAAGCCGACGCCTGTGATTTCGACCCCGGGTATGAGATCGCGGCGACCATCGAGACCAGCCTGCGCACCCTGACCCAGGTCTGGCGCGGCGACGTGTCGTGGTCGCGGGCCATGCTCGACGGCAGCCTGGCGGTGTCGGGCGCTTCGGAGATCCGCCAGGCGGTGCCGCGGTGGCTGGGAACCTCGTCGCTGGCCAACGTCGCGCGGCCGGCCTGACCTCAGCAGGTCAACAGCATGCAGCCGGCGATCGGCCCGCCGCCGACGGCGACCGCGGCGACCTCGGGACGGCGTGCCATCTGGCGCTCCCCCGCCTGGCCGCGCAGTTGTAGGCATGCCTCGTGCAATACCCAGTAGCCGTGCATCCGGCCCGCCGACAATTGCCCGCCGTAGGTGTTCAGCGGCAGTTCGCCAGTCAGGGCGATCCGTGCTGCTCCTTCGACGAACGGGCCCGCCTCGCCGTCACCGCAGATACCGAGGGCTTCCAGCCAGGCGAACGTCAGGAAGGTGAATCCGTCGTACAGTTCGGCCAGATCGAGGTCGGCGGGCCGCAGGTCCGTCCGCGACCAGAGCTGCGCGGCGGCATCGGCGGAAGCCATCTTCGGATAATCCGCGCGGTGGAACCAGCCGCCCGCGCCGTCGGAGCCACCGATCGCCTCCACCGCCACCGGCCGGTTCGGGCAGTCACCGGCATAGTCGGCGGCCGACACCACCAGCGCGATCGACCCGTCGACCGGCACATCGCAGTCGTAGAGCCCGAACGGCGTCGACACCGTGCGTGCGGCCAGATAGTCGGCCATCGTCATCGGGTCGCGATACACCGCAAGGGGATTCAACGCCGCATTGCGCCGACTGTTGATCGCCAACCAACCCAACTGTTCTTTGGTGGTGCCGTAGAGCCGCATGTGCCGACGACACGCCAGCGCCAACCAGTTCGCCGCCGAGTAGGCATGCGCCGCAATCAGGTCCGCGACGTCGTCCATCGGCCCGATCCCGTTGCCGCGTGAGGACACCATGCGCGCCATCGCCTCGTTGGGTTCCGACGCCGGAGCCGCGTCCGACGATGCCGGCACCGTTCCGGCGAGCATCTGCACCGTGCGATAGACCAGCACATGACGGGCCCTGCCCTCCGACACCGCGCGGCACGCCGACATGACCGGGTTGAGCAGGCCGCCGGTGTCGAAGCCGGTTCCGCAGTCGGGCACCTCGATGCCCAGCGCGGCCGCCACCTCGGTGGCCGGTGTGTCGCCCAGGGTCGCGATTCCGTCGATCTGGGCGGGCTGCAGGCCGGCATCGGTGATACCGGCGCGTGCGGCCTCCAGCGTCAGCTCAAGCCCCGGAATCCCGGTGCGACGACCGATCCGCGAGATGCCGATCCCGGACACGATCGCGTCCTTCTCGAAGTAGTGCATCCACACCGTCCAATCCACTCGCCCTGAGGACCTACTGTATGTCGTACTGTATGTCCTATGTCAGCGGACCAACTGCGTATCGAGCACTGCGCCGCCTGCGCGCGCTGGGTGCATCCCCCGGCGGGTAACTGCCGCGATTGCGGCGCCGCATTGGTATCGCGTGCGGTGTCGGGGCTGGGCACGGTGTTCACCTACACCGTCAACCATCACGGCTTCAATCCGGCCATCCCCACCCCGTATGTCATCGCGATCATCGAGCTGGCCGAGCAGGACGGGCTGCGGCTGGCCGCCAACATCGTCGACTGCGAACCGGATTCGGTCACCTGCGGGATGCCGGTACGGGCCCGGATCGACGGCGACGTCACGGTCTTCGTCCCCGCCACCG
>NZ_JCALCW010000044.1:0-39987 GCF_059812545.1 Mycobacterium sp. NGS50 | reverse complement strand
GTGTCGAAATGGGCACTTTTGCGTCTGCTCGCCACCGGGCCGCCACCGGCCCGCATCACTCCTTGTTGCGCATCGAGGCGATCGCGGCGATGGTCGCGGCCTGGGTGTCGGCGTCGTGGTTGACCGCCTCGCCGAGCATGGTCACGACGCTGGTGATCACCGGCTTGCCCTCGGCGTCGGTGACCTCGCTGCGGACCTCGCTGACCACCGTGCCGTGCGATTCGATGACCGAGTCCAGGTAGGTGTCGAAGTACAGCTTGTCGCCGGCCACGATCGGCCGATGAAACAGGAACTTCTGGTCGCGGTGCAGCACCCGCGCAATGTTGATCGGGATGTCGAACTTGGTGAAGATCTCCAGCTGCACCTGACGACCGGCGACCGCCAGAAACGTCAGCGAGGCGACCAGACTGTCGTAGCCGGCCTCGTGGGCGGCGGCGTCGTCGAAGTGCGTCGGGTCGTTGTCCTTGACCGCGGTAGCAAACTCGCGGATCTTTTCGCGCCCCACCTCGAAGTAGTCCGGATACCGGTAGTGGGTCCCGATAATTCCTTGCGATTCTGTGTGCACTGACATGCCCGGTTGCCCTCCGCTCCCAGTACTGCTCGGCGGCGGAAGCCTATCAGCGCTGGGACCGGCCCCGCCCACCCGCGAGTGGCATTCTCCCGACGGATCCACGGCGTGTCCCGTCGTGAGAATGCCACTCGGCGCCGGTTACGGCCGGGGTGGCGCGCTAGCCGCGCTCGTGGCGACGCGACACGGCCGCCGCCAGGGCTCCGCCCGCCGCCCCCAGCGCCAGCGCCGACGGCACCCCGATCCGGGCGGCCTTGCGGGCGGTGCGGAAATCGCGAACCTCCCAGCCCCGCTCGCGGGCCAGCACCCGCAGGGCGGTGTCCGGGTTGATCGCCACGGCGGTGCCGACCAGCGACAGCATCGGCACGTCGTTGAAGCTGTCGGAGTAGGCGGTGCACCGCTTGAGGTTCAGCCCCTCCCGGATCGCCAGGGACCGCACGGCGTGCGCCTTGCCCGCGCCGTGCAGCAGCTCGCCGACCAGCCGGCCGGTGAAGATCCCGTGCTCGGATTCGACGACGGTGGCCAGTGCGCCGGTAAAGCCGAGGCGGCGGGCGATGGTTTCGGCCAGCTCATAGGGCGTCGCGGTGACCAGCCACACCTGCTGGCCGGCGTCGAGGTGCATCTGGGCCAGCGCCAAGGTGCCCGGCCAGATCTTGTCGGCGATGATGTCGTCGTAGATCTCTTCACCGAGCTCGGCCAGCTCCGCGGTGCTTCGGCCCTCGATGAACGCCAGCCCCTTGCGTCGGCCGGCGGCGACGTCGTCGCTGTTCTCCCGGCCGGTCAACTGAAACTTGGCCTGCGCGTACAGGCCATGCAGCACGTCGCGGTAGGTGAAGTAGTTGCGGGCGGCCAGGCCGCGGCCGAAGTGCAGCAGCGAGGAACCCTGGATCAGGGTGTTGTCCACATCGAAGAACGCGGCCGCGGTCAGATCGACCGGCGACGGGCCGGGCTCGGTGTCCCCGTCGTCGAGGCTGTCGATAACCACGGCGGCGTCGTTGACCACGCCCCGCACGGCGCTGGCGTCGTCACCCGACGCAGCGTCGGTGTCGCCCGGGTCGGTGGACGCCATCGGGGCTCCTTCACAGAACTGTGCCGCACGTGTGTTGTCCCAACTTTATCTGGCAGCGGTCCCGGAGCGGGCCTGCTCCGGTGCGACACTGGTCACCGTGAACCGCCAGGTGGAGTTGCTGACCCGCGACGGCTGCGCGGTGTGCGCCCGGCTGTACGCGCGCCTGGGCGAGCTGGCCGATGAGCTGGGCTTCGAGCTGGCCGCCACCGACGTCGACGCGGCCGCGGCGGCGGGAAACACCGCGCTGCGGGCCGAATTCGGCGACCGATTGCCGGTGGTGCTGCTCGACGGGCGCGAACACAGCTACTGGGAGCTGGACGAGGACCGGTTGCGGGCCGATCTGGGCGCCGAGCCGGGGGCCTGACAGCCGCATAGCACCGCCGGGGCAAAGTACGCGAAATTTGGTGGCCCCGACGCTCAGCGTTTACCGTGGAGGTCAGTTCGATCACTGGTGAAAGCAAAGGGGCAGGCCAGGTGATTCAGCCGTGAGCGTCCTGCTCTTCGGGGTTTCCCACCGCAGCGCGCCGGTCTCCGTTCTCGAACAACTGAGCACCGACGAAGCCGACCAAATCAAGATCATCGACCAGGTGCTGCAGTCACCGTTGGTCACCGAGGCGATGATGCTGTCGACCTGCAACCGGGTCGAGGTCTACGCCGTGGTCGACGCGTTCCACGGCGGGCTGACGGCGATCGGCCAGATCCTGTCCGACCACGCCTCGATTCCGATGGGCGATCTGACCAAATACGCCTACGTCCGCTACAGCGAGGCCGCCGTCGAGCACCTGTTCGCGGTGGCCAGCGGCCTGGATTCGGCCGTGGTCGGCGAACAGCAGGTGCTGGGGCAGGTGCGCCGCGCCTATGCGGTGGCCGAGACGAACAACAGCGTCGGGCGGGTGCTGCACGAACTGGCCCAACGGGCGCTGTCGGTGGGCAAACGGGTGCACTCCGAGACGTCGATCGACGCGGCCGGCGCCTCGGTGGTGTCGGTCGCGCTGGGCATGGCCGAACAGAAGCTGGGCACCCTGGCCGGCAAGACCGCCGTGGTGATCGGCGCCGGCGCGATGGGCGCCCTGTCGGCCGCGCACCTCGGGCGGGCCGGGGTCGGCCACATTCACGTGGTCAACCGGTCGCTGCCGCGGGCGCAGCGCCTAGTCGAGAAGATCACCGAATCGGGGACGACGGCCGACGCACTCACCCTCGATCAGGTGGCCGGCGCCCTGGGCCGCGCCGACGTGGTGGTGGCGTGCACCGGGGCGGTGCGGCCGGTGGTCTCGCTGGCCGACGTGCACCACGCGCTGGCCGGGAACAACCGCGACGAGGTGCAGCAGCCGCTGGCCATCTGCGACCTGGGAATGCCGCGTGACGTCGATCCGGCGGTGGCCGGGCTGCCCGGCGTCTGGGTCGGCGACATGGACCGCATCCAGCGTGAGCCGTCCGCGCGGGCCGCGGCCGCCGACGCCGAGGCCGCCCGTCAGCTGGTGGCCCGCGAAGTCGCGACGTATCTGGCCGGACAGCGGATGGCCGAGGTGACCCCGACCGTGACGGCGCTGCGGCAGCGGGCCGCCGACGTGGTCACCGCGGAGTTGCTGAGGCTCGACAACCGGCTGCCCGGCCTGGACGCCGCGCAGCGCGAAGAAGTCGCCCGCACGGTGCGCCGGGTGGTCGACAAGCTGCTGCACGCGCCCACCGTGCGCGTCAAGCAATTGGCCGGTGCACCCGGTGGAGACAGCTACGCCGAAGCACTTCGCGAGCTGTTCGAGCTCGACCCGCAAGCAGTCGACGCGGTCGCTACCGCTGGCGAATTGCCTTTGGTAGCACCCGGATCCGATGTTCCTACCGACACCGAGGCTGGACAGTAAGCGTTTTGAAAGCAGTGTTGGAGCCGTCTTGGGCGGCGTGATCCGAATTGGCACGCGGGGCAGCGCGTTGGCCACCACCCAGGCCGGCACGGTCCGCGACGCGCTGATCGCCAACGGCCACCCGGCCGAACTGGTGATCATCCGCACGGTGGGCGATGAGTCCATGGCGCCGATTGCTGACCTCGGGGTGGGGGTGTTCACCGCGGCGCTGCGTGAGGCGATCCACGACGGCCGCGTCGACGCGGCGGTGCATTCCTACAAGGACCTGCCGACCGCCGCCGACGCCCGGTTCGCCATCGCGGCCATCCCGGCGCGCGAAGACTCGCGCGACGTGGTCGTTGCCCGCGACGGAATGGTGCTCGGGGAGTTGCCGACCGGCGCGTTGGTGGGCACGTCATCCCCGCGGCGGGCCGCACAGCTTAGAGCACTGGGTCTCGGTTTGGAAATCCGCCCCCTACGAGGCAACCTAGATACCAGGTTGAACAGGGTAAGCAGCGGTGAGCTCGACGCAATCGTGGTAGCCCGGGCGGGTCTGGCCCGACTGGGGCGCCTCGATGAAGTCACCGAGACGCTGGAGCCGGTGCAGATGTTGCCGGCCCCCGCTCAAGGTGCACTCGCAATCGAGTGCCGCGCCGGCGATACCGCACTCGCGGCGCTGTTGGCGGAGCTTGACGACGCCGACACCCGCGCGGCGGTCACCGCCGAGCGAGCCTTGCTCGCCGAACTGGAGGCGGGTTGTTCCGCACCGGTGGGCGCGATCGCCGAGGTGGTCGAGTCCATCGATGAGGACGGCCGGGTCTTCGAGGAGCTGTCGCTGCGCGGCTGCGTGGCGGCGCTGGACGGATCCGACGTGATCCGTGCGTCCGGCCTCGGAACTGCGAACCGGGCCCGGGAGCTGGGGCTCTCGGTGGCCGCAGAGCTGTTCGAGCTGGGGGCACGCGAACTGATGTCGGACACGCGGTGAGACCACCGCGTGAGAGAGGTGACTGGGAGTAAGTGATGGCTCGCCAAGTGAGCGTGCGGGGGCGTAAGCCGAAGCCGGGCCGCATCGTGTTTGTGGGTTCGGGTCCTGGGGACCCCGGCCTGCTGACCCTGCGGGCGCGGACCGTGCTGACGAATGCCGCTCTGGTGTTTACCGACCCGGACGTGCCCGAGGCCGTACTGGCGCTGGTCGGTGCCGACCTGCCGCCGGTTTCTGGACCCGCGCCGGCCGAGGACGTCGCCGCCGACCCCGCCGACCCGACCGCTGAGACCGCGGCGCCGGTGCTGGCGGGCGGTCCCGACATCCGCCCCGCGCTGGGCGACCCGACCGAGGTGGCCAAGACCCTGATCGCGGAGGCCAAGGCCGGCGCCGACGTCGTGCGGCTGGTGGCCGGTGACCCGCTGTCGGTGGATGCGGTGATCACCGAGGTCAACACGGTGGCCCGCGCGCACGCCCAGTTCGAGGTGGTGCCCGGTCTGCCCGCCACCAGCGCGGTGCCGACCTATGCCGGGCTGCCGCTGGGTTCCTCGCACACCGTGGTCGACGTCCGCGGCGACGTGGACTGGGGCGCCCTGGCCGCCGGCCCGGGCCCGCTGATCCTGCAGGCCACCGCGTCGCACCTGGCCGAGTCGGCCCGCACCCTGATCGAGTACGGGCTGGCCGAGACCACCCCGTGCGTCGTCACCGCCCACGGCACCACCTGCGCGCAGCGCTCGGTGGAGTCCACGCTGCACGGGTTGACCGACTCCGCCGTCCTGGGCGGCACCGATCCCGCCGGTCCGCTGACCGGTCCGCTGGTGGTGACCATCGGCCGCACCGTCGCCAACCGCGCCAAGCTGAACTGGTGGGAGAGTCGCGCGCTGTACGGCTGGACCGTGCTGGTGCCGCGCACCAAGGACCAGGCCGGTGAGATGAGTGAGCGACTCGTCTCGCACGGCGCCCTGCCGATGGAAGTGCCCACCATCGCCGTCGAGCCGCCGCGCAGCCCGGCCCAGATGGAAAGGGCCGTCAAGGGTCTGGTCGACGGCCGCTACCAGTGGGTGGTGTTCACCTCCACCAACGCGGTGCGCGCGGTGTGGGAGAAGTTCGGCGAATTCGGTCTGGACGCGCGGGCGTTCTCCGGTGTGAAGATCGCCTGCGTCGGCGAGGCCACCGCGGATCGGGTCCGTGCCTTCGGGATCAGCCCCGAGCTGGTGCCGTCCGGCGAACAGTCGTCGTTGGGGCTGCTCGACGAATTCCCGCCCTATGACAGCGTTTTCGACCCGGTCAACCGGGTGCTGCTGCCGCGCGCCGACATCGCCACCGAGACGCTGGCCGAAGGCCTGCGGGAACGGGGTTGGGAGATCGAGGACGTCACCGCCTACCGGACCGTGCGGGCTGCCCCGCCGCCGGCGGAGACCCGCGAGATGATCAAGACCGGCGGGTTCGACGCGGTCTGCTTCACCTCGTCCTCGACGGTGCGCAACCTGGTCGGCATCGCCGGCAAGCCGCACGCCCGTACCATCGTCGCCTGCATCGGCCCCAAGACCGCGGAGACCGCCGCCGAATTCGGCCTGCGGGTCGACGTGCAGCCGGAGACCGCCGCGGTGGGCCCGCTGGTGGAGGCGCTGGCCGAGCACGCCGCCCGGCTGCGGGCCGAGGGCGCGTTGCCGCCGCCGCGTAAGAAGAGCCGCAGGCGATGACCTATCTCGCGTTGACTCTGCGCCCATGGCGCAAAAGTGCGAGTGGCCTTAGCCCTCAACGCAGAGTCAACGCGAGATGATGCGGCAGCGTCCGCGCCGGCTGCGCAACACGCCGGCACTGCGCCGGCTGGTGGCCGAAACCTCGCTGGAACCCCGGCAGCTGGTGCTGCCGATGTTCGTCGCCGACGGGCTGGCGGAACCCCGGCCCATCGGCTCGATGCCGGGCGTGCACCAGCACACCCGTGACTCGCTGCGGGTGGCCGCCGAACAGGCCGTCGCTGCCGGCGTGGGCGGGCTGATGTTGTTCGGGGTGCCGCGGCGCGAGGACAAGGACAGCACCGGCGCCGCGGGCATCCACCCGGACGGCATCCTCAACGTCGCGCTGCGCGACCTGTCCGGCGACCTCGGTGACGCGACGGTGCTGATGGCCGACACCTGTCTCGACGAGTTCACCGACCACGGCCACTGCGGGGTCATCGACGCCGCCGGCCGCGTCGACAACGACGCCACCGTGGCCCGCTACGTCGATCTGGCGGTGGCCCAAGCCGCCTCGGGCGCCCACGTGGTGAGTCCCAGCGGCATGATGGACGGCCAGGTCGGCGCGATCCGCGACGGACTGGACGCCGCCGGGCACGCCGATGTGGTGATCCTGGCGTATGCGGCCAAGTTCGCCTCGGCCTTCTACGGCCCGTTCCGCGACGCCGTGGAATCCAGCCTGGCCGGCGATCGGCGCACCTACCAACAGGAGCCCGGCAACGCCCGCGAAGCATTGCGCGAGGTCGACCTCGACCTGGCCGAGGGCGCCGACATCGTGATGGTCAAGCCCGCGCTGGGCTACCTGGATGTGGTGGCCGCCGCCGCCGCGGTTTCGCCGGTGCCGGTAGCCGCCTATCAGGTGTCGGGGGAGTACTCGATGATCGCCGCCGCCGCCGCCAACGGCTGGATCGACGAACGCGCCGCCGCGCTGGAGTCGCTGGTGAGCATCCGCCGCGCCGGGGCCGACATGGTGCTGACCTATTGGGCCGCGCAAGCCGCCGGCTGGCTGAGCTGACCCCGCCCCTTGCGCCGAGCGTGAAGGTGGCTTCACGTTCGGTGACGAGGGTGAAGCCACCTTCACGCTCGCGGCTAGGCTGACCCGATATGTCGTCGTCCCCGCCCGCGCCGCCCGCTGAGCCGTCCGAACCCGTGCTGTACCACGAACGCGGTGCCAGCTGGTACTGGGTGCTGGCCGGTCCGGTGGCGGCCACGACGATGCTGATGATCCAGCACTCCAGCGGCTACGGCTACCAGCCGGTGATGCCGCTGATCTTCCTGGTGATGGTGTCTGGGTTCGTGGGACTGCAGGTCAAGGCGGCGCGCATCCACACCTCGCTGGACCTGACCGAGCGCACCCTGCGCCAGGGCACCGAGACGATCAACGTCGCCGACATCATCAAGATCTATCCGGCGGCCGAGCGCGACGAGGAGCCGGCCTGGCAGTCGTCGCGCGCGCTCGGCGAGCTGACCGGGGTTCCGCGCGGCCGGGTCGGCATCGGGATACGGCTGTCCGGAGGCCGCGGCGCGCAGGCCTGGGCACGCAACCACCGGCAGCTGCGGGCGGTGCTGACCCCGCTGGTCGTCGAGCGGACCGAGCCGGTCGAGGACGACGACACCGGATCCTCGCGCTGGTGAGAGCGCGGATCCAGGCCGGCATCGAGGTTGCCGCGGCCGTCGTCGCGGCGGTCGGCTGCGCGCTGAGCTGGCTTCAGGTGCGCTCCACGGTGACCGTGGCGCCGATCCTCGACGGACAGCCCGACACCACCTCGGTGGTCTACCACCCGCCGATGGTGCTGCTGACGTTGCTGCTGGCCACCGCGGCCGGAGTGCTGGCCGTGGTCGGGGCCGCCCGGCTGTGGCGCAACCAACACGCCATTAATACCCCCTAGGGGTATACTCGTCGCTATGGTGACCACCGATCTGCAGCTGCACGGCATGACGTGTGCCTCCTGCGCGGCACGGATCGAGCGCGGCCTCAACCAACTCGACGGTGTGCAGGCCAGCGTCAACTTCGCCGTCGAACGCGCCCACGTCGAACACGAAGCCGCGGTGACGGCCACCGAACTGATCCGCGCCGTGGAATCGTCGGGGTACCGGGCATCGGTGATCGGCGAGCATCCCCCGCACGACGTCCCCGACGACCTGCGGCCCCGGCTGATCGGCTCGACGGTGCTGGCGATCCCGGTCGTCGCGCTGTCGATGGTGATGCCCTGGCACTTCCCCGGCTGGCAGCTGCTGGCGTTCGCTCTGACCACACCGATCGTGGTGTGGGGCGGCTACCCGTTCCACCGGGCCGCGCTGCGCAACGCCGCCCACGGCGCGTCGACGATGGACACCCTGGTGTCCCTGGGCACGCTGGCCGCCTACCTGTGGTCGACGGTGATGGTGGTCACCGGCACCGGCGAGGTGTACTTCGAGGTGGCCGCCGCGGTGACGGTCTTTCTGCTGGCCGGCCGCGACGCCGAAGCGCGGGCCAAACGCGCCGCGGGCGGCGCGCTGCGGGAGCTGCTGAGCCTGGGCGCCAAGGACGCCGCGGTGCTGCGCGACGGGGCTGAGGTGCAGGTTCCGGTCGCCGACCTGCACGTCGACGACCGGTTCGTGGTTCGGCCCGGGGAACGGGTCGCCACCGACGGCGTGGTGGTCGAGGGCACCTCGGCGCTGGACACCTCGGCGCTGACCGGTGAGCCGGTGCCCGTCGACGTCGGCCCCGGCGACGACGTGTTGGGCGGCGTGGTGAACACCTATGGCCGGGTGGTGATCCGCGCGAGAAGGGTCGGCGCCGACACCCAGCTGGCCCGGATGGCGCAGCTGGTGACCGACGCCCAGAACGGCAAGGCCGCCGTGCAGCGGCTCGCCGACCGGGTGTCGGCGGTGTTCGTGCCGGTGGTGCTGGTGATCGCGGCACTCACGCTGGCCGGGTGGCTGCTGGCCGGCCAGGGCGCGGCGGCGGCATTCACCGCGGCGGTCGCGGTGCTGATCATCGCCTGCCCGTGCGCGCTGGGGCTGGCCACCCCGACCGCCATCCTGGTCGGCACCGGTCGCGGCGCCCAGCTGGGCATCCTGATCAAGGATCCGCAGGTGCTGGAGACCGTCCGCCACATCGACACCGTCGTCCTGGACAAGACCGGCACGGTGACCACCGGGGTGATGGCCGTGCAGGACGTGACCGCGCGTCCCGGTGAGGACCCCGATCTGGTGCTGGCCCGGGCCGCGGCGGTCGAGAGCGCCTCCGAGCATCCGGTCGCCGCGGCGATCGTGGCCGCCGCCGGCGACCGGGGTCTGCGAGCGGATGCCCCCACCGGCTTCGCCAACGACCCGGGCTCGGGCGTCTCGGCCGTCGTCGACGGCCTGACGGTCCGGGTGGCGCGGGCCGGATCGCTGGCCGGCGTCGACCTGCTGGCACCCGCCCAGCCCGGCACCACCGTCGACGTCTCCTGGGATGACCGGGTGCGGGGCAGCATCACGCTGACCGACACCGTCAAACCCGGCAGCGCCGCCGCGGTCGCCGAACTCAAGGCGATGGGCATCCGGCCGGTGCTGCTCACCGGGGACGCCGCCGCGGTGGCGCACCGGGTCGCCGCCGAGGTCGGCATCGACGCAGCCGACGTGATCGCCGGTGTCCTGCCCACCGGCAAGGCCGAGGCGATCACCGCGCTGCAGGCCGGCGGCGCCCGGGTGGCGATGGTCGGCGACGGGGTGAACGACTCGGTGGCATTGGCCACCGCCGACATCGGAATGGCGATGGGCACCGGCACCGACGCGGCCATCGAGGCCGGCGACCTGACCCTGGTGCGTGGGGACCTGCGCACCGTGCCGGCCGCGCTGCGGCTCTCGGCCCGCACACTGCGCACCATCCGGCAGAACCTGGTCTGGGCGTTCGGCTACAACGTCGCGGCGATCCCGCTGGCGGCGGCCGGGTTGCTCAACCCGATGATCGCCGGGGCGGCGATGGCGGCGTCGTCGGTGCTGGTGGTGACCAACAGCCTGCGGCTGCGCCGATTCGACCGGTCGGGCCAACCGCCGAGCCAACCCGCCCGCGGCCTGGTAGATAGGTAGGGACAACGGGGTGGCTTGCAGCCACCTCGACCGCCCAACCCGCCGACGGGGGTTGAACGATGAATTTCGCGGCGCTGCCACCCGAGATCAACTCGACCCTGATGTATACCGGCCCCGGGTCGGGACCCTTCCTGACGGCGGCCGCGGCCTGGGACGGGGTCGCCGCCCAATTGCGGGGGACGGCCGGTGAGTTCGAGGAGACGGTGTCCTCGCTGACCGGTCAGCTGTGGTTGGGCCCGTCGTCGCAGGCGATGGCTGCTGCGGTCGCGCCCTATCTCGCCTGGATGCTCACCACCGCCACCCAGGCAGAGCAGGCCGCGTCGCAGGTCAAGGCGGCTGCCGCTGCCTACGAGGGGGCGTTCGCGATGACGGTGCCGCCTTCGGTCGTGGCCGCCAACCGAGCCCAGTTGATGACGCTGGTGAGCACCAACATCCTGGGGCAGAACACCGGGGCGATCGCCGCCACCGAAGCCCTCTACGCCGAGATGTGGGCCCAGGACGCCGCCGCCATGTACGGCTACTCCGCGGCCTCGGCGTCCGCCCTGCAGCTGGCCCCGTTCACCCCGCCGCCGCAGACCACCAATCCGGCCGGAACAGCCGGGCAAGCCGCCGCGTCGGGTGGGCAACAGGCCCTGACACAGCTGGGTTCCGCGCCCGCGCAGGCGGCATCGGTGCTGGCGGCCGCTGCTCCGCTGCAATCGGAGATCCCCGACCTGCTGGGGTTGAACGCGATCGCGCTGACGTCGCTGGCCGCGTCGTCGGTCGGTATCGGGGTATCGGCCGGGGCGTGGAACTCCGCGGACGCCAGCACGCGGGAAATTCTCCACCAGCAGGACCACACCACCGATGTGGCGCACGAGATCCTGGACGCCATTGACCTGTATTCGCCGTTGACCCCGTCGCGGCCATCCGCCTTCGTCCCGCCCGTGCCGGCGACATCGATGTCGGCGGCGATGGGGGAGGCGGTCTCAACCGGTAACCTCTCGGTGCCGATCAGCTGGGCCGCCAACGCCCCCGAGATCCGCAGCCTGGCCTACACCACGCCAACGGCCACCGCGCCGACGGTGTCGACGGGCAGTGTTGGGACCGCGTTCGGCGAGATGGCGCTGGCAGGAATGGCCGGCAGTGCCCTGGCCGGCGCCGTCAACCGGGGCAACCGGACGGGTGCCGGGACGCCGGTGCCTCGTCCGGTGCCGGCCGCCTCGGGAGATAGCGGCAAGGACAACCCGGTGACCGGAATCGCCGCCGAGATCAGGGAATTCGCCGCACTGCGCGACGCCGGGATGATCACCGAGGAGGAGTACGCCGAGCAGAAGCTCCGTTTGCTGAACGTGGCTGCGACTCCGCCCGCCGATACACTCGACCGTGCGCGTGTCCGTGCCCGAGGGGAGTAGAGCGATGGTTCGGGGGCCCGTTATTCGTCGGGTAGCCGTGTTGGGGCTGGGGATCACCGCGGCCGCGTTCGCGGTGGCGGTGCCGGCCGGTGCGGATCCGGCCAACCCCGACCCGTTCAATCCCGCCGACTGTATGGCCAACGCCAACGCCATCTGCAACGTCGGCCCGTACGGCCCCAACAGCCCGTCGAACCCGAACAGCCCGAACAGCCCGCTGAACCCCAACAATCCGGCCAACCCGAACAACCCGAACAACATCAACAATCCGGCCAATCCGATGAGCCCGATGAACCCGATGAATCAGCCCTGAGACCGCATTTTCGGATGTGCGCCGCGATCGGCGGTGTCGAGGTATTTGCCCGAACTTCTGCCCGAGGGGCGATCCCGGCGTAGCTTTGCCCAGATCAGAGGTTCGGCTGACCGAGGGGAGTATCCGATGAGGTTCGCGATGTTGTCCGGCGTTCGTTCACCTGTCGTGGTGGGAGGTTTGGTGCTCGGTGCGGCGATCGCGTTCGCGGTCCCGGCGCTGGCGGACCCCGACAACCCCGACCCGTTCAGCCCGAGCGACTGCATCGGCAACGCGAGTGCGGTCTGCAACACCGGCCCCTACGGCGCAGACAGCCCGACGAACATGGACAGCCCGACCGACCCGCTCAGCCCGCTGAACCCGGACAGCCCGATCAACATGGACAACCCGGGCAACCCGATGAGCCCGATGAACCCGATGAGCCCGATGGACCCGACCGGCATGGACGGTGGTGCCGGCGGCATCCCGGGCACCCCGGGCAGCATCTGAGCACCGCGGCTCAGGAATCCAGCCAGGCCAGCTCGTCGGACAGGTGGGCGCGCCAGAAGTCCACGTCGTGCCCGCCCGGGTAGAAATCGCCGGCCACCTTGGCCGGCACCTGGTTGACGAACTGTCGGGCCGCGACGTAGAAGGAATCCCCGGTCCCGCAGTCCACCCGCAACGGGATCTGCGCCAGCTGGGGTAGGCCGAACACCGAGTTATTGCGCCAGTCGTCGATGCCGTCGAACGCCTCCGGCGGTGCGCCCCAGTACGTCATGTACAGCGCCGGGCTGACCGCGCAGATCCCCGCGGTGCGGGCCGGTCCCAGCCGGGAGCCCAGCAGCATCGCGCCGTACCCGCCCATCGACCAGCCCATGAAGCCGACCCGCGAGGTGTCCATCCCCTTGCTCTCCAGCATCGGGATCAGCTCGCCCAGCACCATCGCGCCGGTGTCCTGGCCGGACGCGCGGCGATGCCAGTAGCTGTTGCCGCCGTCGACGCTGACCACCGCGAACGGTGGTCGCCCCTGGGCGGCCAGGGTGGCCAACGTCTGCTCGACACCGAGATCCATCACCCAGGCGGCGTTGGCGTCCTTGCAGTGCAGGGCGATCACCGGGCGCAACGCGCCGGTCTGCCCCGGCGGGCGGGCGATGATCCAGTTGGTCTCGACCCCGCCGCGCGCCGCGGACACGAAGGACCCCGACTCGCGGGTCGGCAGCGTGGCGCCCGACGATGCCGGACCCGGCGGGGTCGCCGGCGACGCCGCCGCATCGGCCGGATTGAGCAGCGCGCCCAGCGCCCACAGGCCTGCCGCGCCCGCGCCGGTGGCGCCCAGGCGCAGCGCGGCGCGACGGGACATTGAATTCACCAGCGCATCGTGCCAAGCCAATGGATATCAGGCGGCAACGGTTCGACAACAGTCCGGCAACAACACCGAGTGTTGACTGGATCACATTTCTGACGGTACAAAGTGCAAAATATGTAACACTGTTCTGCATGACTGAATTGATCGGGGCGGATCAGGCGGTTGACGCGCTGCCGTTGGGTCCGGAGTCGCTGGTGTGGCGCTACTTCGGCGACAACCGGATGTTCTTGATCGGGCCGCGTCCCGGAGTGCTGGAGAACATGCTGGCCGAACTCGGTCAGGGCGTCCTGGACCACTCGGTGTTCTTCTCCGACACCGCCGCGCGGATCAAGCGTTCGCTGCCGCCGATCTTCATGACGGTGTACGGCTCCGACGACGAGCATCCGGGCCTGCGGGTGCGCGACTTCCACGTCAACATCAAGGGCGACATGCCGGACGGCAGCCGCTATCACGCACTGGACCCCGACACCTACTTCTGGGCGCACGCCACCTTCGTCGACCAGGTGCTCTACTTCGCTGACACCTTCGTCAAGCGGCTCACCCGCGCCGAGCGCGAGCAGATCTACCTGGAGTCCAAGACCTGGTATCGCCGGTACGGGGTCAGCGATCGCATCATGCCGGCCGACTACGACGCGTTCGAGGCCTACTGGAACCGGATGCTCGACGAGGTGCTGGTGGCGCACCGGACCGCGACCTACGGCGTGGGCTATGTGACGAAAGGCTTTCCACGCCCCAACGGGGTCTCACCGGTGGCATGGCGGCTGGTCGCCCCGGTGTTCAATCCGCTCGCCGCATTCTTGACCACGGGTGGGCTGCCGCCGCGTGCGCGCACGCTGCTGAACCTGCCGTGGAGCGCCCGCCAGCAGCGACGCTACGAACGGTTGGCGGCGGTGTGGCGGTCCAGGCCGGTCAACTGGCTGTGGGATCATCTACCGATGCGACTGCGTTACAACAAGTTTGCCCGTGCCGGATACGCCCGCGGCTGACGCCGTCACCAGCGCCATCCTCGACGCCGCCGTCGTCGAGTTCCAGCGCCATGGGTTCCGCCGGGTGGCGCTCGACGAGGTGGCCCGCCGCGCCAAGGTCAGTCGCACCACCATCTACCGGCGATTCGCCGGCCGCGACGAGCTGGTCGCCGCCGTCATCGACCGGGAGAACGCGGTACTGTTCGCCGACATCGCCGAGGAGTTGAAAAACCGTCGGCCGCAATCGAATTACTACGTCGAAGCATTCACCTGCGCGATCATGCGGTTTCGTCAGCATCGGGTGCTGACCCGAATGCTCGCCGAGGAGCCCGGGCTGATGCTGGAGCTGGCGCACCAGCATTGGGCGGCGGCCGTGGGCCGGATGGCGGCGGCGCTGCGGGTGATCTTCCCCAGCGGATTCGCCGAACGGATCGGCAGCGAGGCCGTCGACGAGCTCGCCGACACCATCCTGCGGTATGCAGCCGTTGCGCTGCTGCTGCCCACCCGCCGCCCGTTGGACACCGCCGAGGAAGTACGCGCCTTCGCCACCGAGCACTTCCTGCCCAGCCTGCCGGCCGCGCTGCGCGCCGTAGCCGTCTAGCTGCCCCGATCGCGGTACGAATCCGCGAACTTCGCACACCACGCGCCCGTCTACCGCAAAATCAGGACAGGCTGCTCAGGGCGGCCGCGGTGCAGAAAGGTGTGCGTACGTTGGTAACGCGACCCCAGGACGACATCAGCCCGGCACCGGCCGGTCTGGCCGACCGCGATCCCGAGTTCATCCGGCAGATGCTGCCGCGGTTCTGGCTGGCCGCGCGGGTCTACTTCCGGGCCGAGGTCCACGGTCTCGAGAACGTCCCCGATGAACCGGTGCTGTTCGTGGGCAACCACAGTGGCGGATCCAACACCCCGGACACGTTCGTCTTCACCCTGGGCTACCACACCTACTTCACCGTGGAGGGTCGTCCGCTGGTCGCGCTGGCCCACGAGATGGTCGCCCGGATGCCGGTGATCGGCGACATGGCCCGCAAGTTCGGCATGGTGCAGGCGGGTCCGACGGCGGCCGCCGAGTTGCTGCGCAGCGGCGCCAACGTCCTCGTCTACCCGGGCGGCGACGTCGAGGCGTTGCGGCCGTGGCGGGACCGGCACCGGATCGTGTTCGACGGCCGGATGGGCTTTTTGCGGCTGGCCCACGCCAACCGGGTCAAGATCGTTCCGGTGGTCGCGACCGGCGGCCACGACACCTTCTTCGTCCTCAACGACGGTCGCTCCACCGCCAAGCTGCTGCGGTTCGACAAGCTGCTGCGGGTCAAGACCGTGCCGTTGAGCCTGAGTGTTCCGTGGGGCCTGTTGCCCGGCGACCTGCCGCACCTGCCGCTGCCGGCCAAGATCCGCATCCAGGTGCTGCCCCCCATCGATCTGCACGAGCGGTTCGGCGACCAGCCCGACTGGCATCAGGCCTACGACTACGTGACCTCGGTGATGCAGGTCGCGCTGTCCGGCCTGGCCGCCAAGACCGTGATCCCGGTGATCGGCTGATGAGCACCGCGAGCAGGGCGATCCTGATCCGCCGGCCCGTCGAGGAAGTCGCGAAGCTGGCGACCGATCCGGACGTCATCCTGCCGATCATCGGCGGATTCGGCCGGTTCTCCCATTTGGCCGACAATCCCGACGGGTCGCAGCGCTGGGAGCTGTTCATCGTCGTCGGCACCATCCATGTGGGCGGGCAGGTGCTCATCGAGGCCCCGTCCGGCGACGCCCTGGTGTGGACTTCGCTGCGCGGCACCCGCCACAACGCTCGCATCCAGGTCGCCCCGGACCCCGTCGGTGCGGCCGTCAGCATGTCGGTCAGCACCGAGTTCGCCGGCGCGCTGACCGGCCGGCTGACCGGCATCCTGGCCCGCGGCATCCTCAGCCGCTACATCGAAGCCGGCCTGGAACAGCTGCGCCACCACATCGAATACGGCGACTGACACTCAGCACGTGCGGGTTGTATCGCCGCCCGCCATTCGCATTTGCAATTCACGAGTCTTCCCCGGCGGGGCGGCGCGGCGGCCCCGTCCTGACCCAAAGGGCCGGATCATGTCGCCTTATGGCGGTGCGGGCCGACGCCGGGGCGGGGAAGTAAGCCACCTTTCCATATCCGCGAATGCGGAGGTAGGCTGACGCGGCAGTCGAGGTTTCGTCACGGCTTAGAAGGGGTGGGGATGTCAGATCGCCGTCAGGTCAGGAACAGTCACATCCGCAAAGCCGGCCGCGTCCTGGGTTCCGGCACGACGGCGATCGGGGCGTTCTTCGCGTTCGGGATGACTCCACTGGTCCCCGCGGCGCACGCCGACATCGACGACCTGTTCGGACTGGACTCGATCTTCGACGCGCTCAGCCAGGTATCGGTGGCGGCGGATCCCGGCATGCCCGATTTCGACGCCGCGGCACTGGACGCGACGCTGGCCGCATCGACGACCGATGGGCTGGATCCCGGTCAGATCGGGACCGATATCTACACCTGGTTTTCGGTGGCCGAGGTCGTCATCGCCGGGCTGTTCCAGAACCAGGTCTACGCCACCGTCCACGACCTGGGCGAGCTGTGGATTCAAGGACCCGGCGCCCTGGTGGACCCGCTCATCAACCCGCTGTTCGCCTTTGACGGCGCGTGCGGCCTGATCTGCAACGGAATCGACGGCACTGCGGCCAACCCGGACGGCGGCGACGGCGGCTGGCTGTTCGGCGACGGCGGCAACGGCTACGGCGCCGGCACCGACGAGAACATCGCTGCCGGCGTGGTCGGCGGCGATGGCGGCGACGCCAAGATGATCGGCAACGGCGGCTGGGGCGGCGACGGCGGGGCAGGTGCCGACGGCGGCATCGGCGGGGTCGGTGGCTCGCTGATGGGCAACGGCGGCGACGGCGGCTGGGGCGGCGACGGGCTGGACAGCGTGTCGGGCACCGCCGGTGACGGCGGCAACGGCGGACTGGGCGGGGACGCCATCTCGGTGTTCGGTGCCGGCGGCCGCGGTGGCGACGGCGGTGACGGCGGCTGGGGCAATGCCGGCGGCGACGGCGGGCACGGCGGCAACGCCGGCGACGGCGGCGACGCGGTGGCGGGTTTCGGCGGGCCGGGCGGATCCGGTGGCTGGGGCGGCAACGGCGGGGCCGGCACGGTGGATCACCCCAGCGGCGGCAACGGTGGCGATGCCGGTGCCGCCGGCAACGCCGGCAACCTGGCATTCGCGGGTAACGCCGGGCCGGGTGGGTTCAGCGGCAACGGCGGCAACGGCGGCAACGCGCTGGCCGGTTCCGACGGCAACGGCGGCAACGGAGGCCGCGGCGGCGACGGCGGCTCCGGCGGCTACGGCGGCAACCCCAGCCACGGCCGGGTCGGTGGCCCGGGTGGCAACGGCGGGGCAGCCGGATCGCCGACCGGGGTCGCCGGCAACGGCGGTGCCGGCGGTGACGGTGGGCAGGGCATGCTCGGCCATCCCAACAGCGGTGAAAGCGGTGGCGGCGGTGTGGGCGGCACCGGCGGCGCCGGGGGCGCCGGCACGGCCGGGCACCCCGACGGCGGCGCCGGGGGAACCGGCGGCCACGGCGGCAACGCCGGAAACGGCAACGCCGCCGCGAACGGCGGTGCCGGGGGCACCGGCGGGGCCGGTGGGGCCGCGGCTACCGGCGGAACCCAGGGGCCCGGCGGCACCGGTGGCGATGGCGGCGCCGGCGGCGACGGAGTGGACGCCGGAAAAGGTGGGGCCGCAGGTGCCGGCGGGGCCGGTGTCCCGCCGGGCAGCTCCGGCCAGCCGGGGACCGCCGGCTCGACCGGCTCCTCCACGTAGCGCCGTGCGCGCGGTTATCGCCCGGCGCTGCTAGGCCTCCGGCGCCCCGTCGTCGCCCTGGGCGTCGCTCCAGGTGCCGGGCAGCATCGGAACCGACGGACCGTCGTCGCCGGTGTTACCGGTCAGCAGGGTCAACCCCGTTGCCGCAGAACCTGTCTCGCGCCGAAGCGTGCCCGGGAAACCCACCGGTCCGGCGCCGCTGCCCGAGGCGAGCGGGCCGTCAGCGCCGGTACCGAGACCCGGTCCCGCGGGCTGTTCGGCGTCCAGGTACTCGTAGCGGTAGCCCGCGTCCGCCACACTCGCGCGGCGGCGCCGCCGCCGGCCGGCCGGTGCGGCGGCGGCACCGGCGGTTGCGGTGCTGGCGGCGGCGGGCTGGCGGGTGCTCACCGCCGCCGCCGCGTTGATGCCGGCGCCCATGCCGACCCGCGGGCCGCCGTCCACCAGATACGGGAAAGCGATCCCTTCCGTCCCGGTCATCGCCGGCATCAGCGGGACACCCGGCGCGGTCGCCGCGGGGGTCAGCGGGGTGGGCGGGGCCGCTGGTGGCGCCCCCGCGGCTGCGCCGGCCGGCGGTGCCGGGGCGTGCATCGGGGCTGCGGCCACCGACGTGGTCGGCGCCGGCACATCGACCACCGGCGCCGACGGCGCGGGGGTGATCCCGGCCATCCCGCCCAGCCCGGCGACTCCGGCCAGGCCGGCCACCGGGAAGGTGGGGAACACCAGGCCCAGCATGGTCTCGGTCAGCGACGTCACCGCCGGCGCGATCCCCAGCACGATCTCACCGGCATAGTGCGGGGCGATGGTCATCAGCACCGGGTCGCTGATCAGCCGGGTGATGATGCCGCTGGGATCGCCGGACAGATCGTTCTGAATGGCCTCGTTGATCTCGGCGATCCGGGTCGTCCACCAGCTCTCCTGATAGATGTTGCCGAAGTCCTGGGTCTGTCCCTGGCTCGGGCGGTGATGGTGATCGCGGTGCTGCGGGGTGTTGGGATTGAGCACCGTGGGCGCCGTCGACGCCGCCGGCGACGCCGCCACCGCGGCGGTGGTCACCGTCTGATAGGTCGTCATCGTCGTCGCCGCCTGCACCCACATCCGGGCATAGTCAGCCTCGTTGAGGGCGATCGGGATCATGTTGATCCCAAAGAAATTCGTCGCCTCCAGCACGGCGTGGGTGGCGTGGTTGGCGGCCAACTCGGCCAGCGTCGGCATCGCGGCCAGCGCCGCGGAGTACGCCGCGGCGGCGATCTGCTGCTGAGCGGACATCGCGGTGCTGGCCGCACCGGCCTGGGTCAACCAGGCAAGATACGGAACGTTGGCCGCCACATACGATTCCGCGCTGGGCCCCTGCCACGTCCCGGCCTGCACCGCCGCCAGCAGGCCGCTGAGGTCGTCGACCGCGGACGTGTAGGCCAGGCTCAACGACTCCCACATATCCGCGGCGGCCAACAGCGGTCCGGGGCCCGGGCCGCTGCTCAGCAGCGACGAATACACCTCCGGCGGCGCGGCCATCCAGAGCGGTGCGGTCATGGCCTGACACCTGCCAGCGAACTCCCCGGGGAAACTCGCACCGTCATCACCAATGCCTCTCCGATGAATCCGGGTGCATTCCCGCCACGGCACGGGCCTACTGCATCGCTAGACGCCCCCGGGCTGCGCTAGCGCTTAGCAGCCGAAGTGTACCGCTCGTGATGACCGCGGATCAAACAAATATCGCGATATTTCTCGGCACCTGCGGAAGCGAGACCTGGTTTCTACGCGCGTTTAAGGAACCCGGCGCTGATCAGCGACCGGACCAGGTCGCGTCGCTGCGCATCGGACAGTCCGGGGAGCTCGCACACCCGGAACGGCTCGGTGCTCGCCGACAGGAACCGCATCGCGGCTTCATGGTCGGCGCCGGCGCTGACCAGCAGTTGGGCGAACTGCAGGCCGACACCGCCGGCCGTGGCGGCCACCCGCGAGTACAGCGGCTGATGTTTGACGAGCAGCGTCTGCGCGTCGATGCCGGTGGTGTCCGAACTCTGGCCGACCGGTGGGCATCGGCCCCGCCGGACCAGCAGATCCTGCATGGCGCCCAGACCTTCGGCGATGGCCTCCGGGCTCGCGACGGCGGCGAGCGCCTCCTGCAGCAGCGGGCCCAGGCTCGCCCGCGCCGCCGCGTCGTC
The DNA here is from genome assembly GCF_059812545.1 of Mycobacterium sp. NGS50. NCBI lineage: Bacteria > Bacillati > Actinomycetota > Actinomycetes > Mycobacteriales > Mycobacteriaceae > Mycobacterium > Mycobacterium sp. NGS50. The sequence goes on along the minus strand of NZ_JCALCW010000044.1, from coordinate 19,729 downwards.
GAGGTGGCGGGCCGGCAACCGGGTGTGCACCCGGTCGTCACGCACGCTGAGCAGATGAAGCGCGTGGGTCAGCAGCGTCAGCACCGTCGGCACGTGGATTCCCACCGTCAGGTGAACCGATGACTCACCGGTGGTCTCGGCCGAATGAACCCGGCCGCGGGGCAGATACAAGGTGTCGCCGGCGGCCACGTCCAGGGTGCTCGGCGGCGGCAGCGTAGCCGGGTCGATCTCGTGCAAACGCTGCATGGCGTGCGGCGCAACGACGCGGTCGCCGTAGAACTGCCAGGTTTTTCGGCCCTGGACGTGCAGCACCAACACGTCGTGGTGGTCGTAGTGGGGCAGGAAGCCGGTTGATCGCGGCGGGGTGATGTAGGCGTTGACGTGCGTCGGGAAGTTCAGCTCGACCTCGACTGAATGCGTCAGCGACGCCATCGGCCGCACGTAGCGCTCGATGTTGTTGAGGATGATCGTGTAGCCGTTGTCCAGCTCGGCGCGCACCCGATCCACATCCAGGGTGCCGTCGGGCAGCTCGTAGTCGGCCGGATCCCGGTGATCGGCGCCCCTCACCAGGCGTACCGCGGACGGCTCCGCACGCAGCGGGGTCAGGAGTTGCTCGACGGCGGTCGGTCCGCTGACCAGGTGATCGAAGTAGTCGGGGCGGCCGCGGCTGATGTGGTGCGGCGCGGCACCCCACAGCTGGTCGAGGAACGTCTGCACCGTCACCGGCGCCAGCAACCAGGCAAGCGAGGACTCAGCGGCCGTCACCCGGCACAAGCTACACCGGGGGTCGACGGGCGGGCATCAGTCCGCGGCGCGGGTGAGCAGCAGCGTGTGCTCGACCCCGGCGCGCCCGAGCAGTTGGCGCCAGGGCGCCTTGAACAATTCGACGGCGTCGGCGGTCGGCACCACCCGCGGGTCGGTGACCGCAAATGCCTTGCCGCCCACTATCGCCCGGCCCTTGTTGGTGGCCTGCAGGTTCTTCAGCCAATCGCGGTCGGGCCCGTACACCAGCAGGATCGCCACCCCGTCCGGGGTGTGGAACATCGACACCGGGGTGCGGTACACCGTGCCGGACCGCCGTCCGGTGTGTTCGATGATCGACCACAGCGGGATCCAGCCGGAGATCGGGCGGAACAACGGGTTGGTGACCACCCGGTTGAACCGGGCGCGCCGCTCGGAGAACCGCATGATCAGACCCGGGTGAGCAACACGGCGTTCTCGAACGGCAGGCGCGCGAAGATCGGCCGCCAGCCGCTGCGGACATGCCGGGCCGCCTCGGCCTTGGTGACCATCCGCGGATTGGTCAACGCCAGCGTCTTGCCGTAGCGCCGCATCCGGGCGCCGCCGGCGGCGGTGATGTTCTTCAGCCAGTCCCGGTTGGGGCCGTAGGTGAGCAGGATCGCCACCCCGTCGTCGGTGCTGAACACCGTCAGCGGGGTGCGGTAGGGCGTGCCGGAGCGGCGCCCGACGTGCTCGAGGATGCCGAACGTCGGCGCCCAGCCGGCCCACAGCCGCTGGATCGGATTGGTCACATGCCGGTTGAACCGGGCCAGCCATTGCGGAAGTTGCATGTCTTCATCCAACCCGTCGGGTGCCGCCGATCTCAAGGGCGAGCGCCCGCCGGGTCACCACCGGCGCCGAGATCGACGGTGTCGTGAACAAGTGCGAGTGGGTCGCACGGAAACGTCGATCTCGGCGCCGACTGCGGGGCGCAGCCCAGAACTACACCCTGTAGTCGACGGGATTTGCGCAGCTGGGACACTGGGGGGCATGCAGACCAGTCACACCGGGGCCTCCGTGCAGGCCTCCGCGCGGCTGTTCGACGAGGCGTGCGCCGTCACCCCGGGCGGGGTGAATTCCCCGGTCCGGGCCTTCTCGGCGGTCGGCGGCACGCCGCGGTTCATCGCCTCGGCGCGGGGCTGCTGGCTCACCGACGCCGACGACAACCGCTACGTCGACCTGGTCTGCTCGTGGGGACCGATGATCCTCGGCCATGCCCACCCGGCGGTGGTGGCGGCGGTGCAGCAGGCCGCCGCGCACGGTCTGTCGTTCGGCGCGCCCACCGAATCCGAGGTCGAGCTGGCCGCCGAGATCGTGTCCCGGGTCGCCCCGGTGCAGCAGGTGCGGCTGGTCAACTCCGGCACCGAAGCCACCATGAGCGCGATCCGGTTGGCCCGCGGATTCACCGGCCGGGCCAAGATCGTGAAGTTCTCCGGCTGCTATCACGGCCACGTCGACGCGCTGCTGGCCGACGCCGGATCCGGGGTGGCCACCCTGGGCCTGCCGTCCACACCCGGGGTCACCGGCGCCAGCGCGGCCGACACAATCGTGTTGCCCTACAACGACCTCGAGGCGATCGAGCAGGTCTTCACCCAGCTCGGCGACCAGATCGCCGCGGTCATCACCGAAGCCAGCCCCGGCAACATGGGTGTGGTGGTCCCGGGTGCTGGATTCAACGCAGCATTGCGCACAATCACCGCGGCCCACGGCGCGCTGCTGATCCTCGACGAGGTGATGACCGGATTCCGGGTCAGCGCAAGCGGTTGGTACGGAATCGATCCGGTGGACGCCGACCTGTTCACCTTCGGCAAGGTGATGAGCGGCGGACTGCCGGCGGCGGCGTTCGGCGGGCGCGCCGAGGTGATGGCCAGGCTGGCGCCGCTGGGTCCGGTGTATCAGGCCGGCACCCTGTCGGGGAACCCGGTGGCCACCGCGGCCGGGCTGGCCACGCTGCGCGCGGCGGACGCCGGCGTGTACGCGGCGCTGGACGCCAACGCCGACCGGCTGGCCGGGCTGTTCGCCGAGACGCTGACCGCCGCCGGTGTGCCACACCAGATCCCGCGGGCCGGCAACATGCTCTCGGTGTTCTTCACCGAGGAGCCGGTCACCGATTTCGCCACCGCCCGGGCCAGCGCGACGTGGCGTTATCCTGCGTTTTTTCATGCCCTGCTGCGCGCCGGCGTGTATCCGCCGTGCAGCGCGTTCGAGGCATGGTTCGTTTCGTCGGCGCTCGACGACGCGGCGTTCGACGCGATCGCCGCCGCCCTGCCGGCCGCCGCCGCGGCGGCCGCCCGAGAGGAGAAACCCTGATGGCCGAGCACACCCGGATCCACCTGGTGCGCCACGGTGAAGTGCACAACCCGGACGGCATCCTCTACGGCCGACTGCCCGGATTCCGGCTGTCCGACAAGGGCCGTCAGCAGGCCGCGGCCGTCGCCGAGTCGCTGGCGGGCCGCGACATCGTCGCGGTGATCGCCTCGCCGCTGCAGCGCGCCCAGGAGACCGCCGCCCCGATCGCCGCCGCCCACGACCTGCCGGTCGATGTCGACGACGACCTGATCGAGTCGACCAATTTCTTTGAGGGTCGCCGGGTTTCGCCCGGCGACGGCGCCTGGCGTGACCCCAAGGTGTGGTGGCAGCTGCGCAACGTCTTCACCCCGTCGTGGGGCGAGCCGTACGCGCAGATCGCGGCCCGGATGGCGACCGCGGTGGACAAGGCGCGTGCCCGCGGCGCCGGCCACGAAGTGGTGTGCGTCAGCCACCAGCTGCCGGTCTACACCACCCGGCTGCATCTGACCGGCCGAAAGCTCTGGCACAACCCCCGCTCCCGCGAGTGCGCGGTGGCGTCGGTGACCTCGCTGATCTATGACGGCGACCGCTTCGTCGGCGTCGATTACTCCACGCCGGCAGACAGCTGACCATGCGTCGGTGGCTGGTCCTCGGGGCGGCGCTGGCCGCTCTGCTGGTCGGCTGCGCGGGCTGTTCGACCGGCGACGACGCGGTCGCACAGGGCGGCACCTTCGAGTTCGTCGCCCCCGGCGGCAAGACCGACATCTACTACGACCCGCCGGCGCAACGCGGCCGTCCGGGACCGCTCGCCGGACCCGACCTGATGGACCCTGCGGTCACCCGGTCGGTCGAGGACTACCCCGGCGACGTCGTCGTCCTCAACGTGTGGGGTCAGTGGTGTGCGCCGTGCCGCACCGAAATCGCCCAACTCCAACAGGTTTACGACGCCACCCGCAACACCGGCGTCGCGTTCCTGGGCATCGACGTGCGCGACTACAACCAGCAGGCCGCGCAGGATTTCGTCACCGACCGCCACGTCACGTTCCCGTCGATCTATGACCCGGCGATGCGCAGCCTGATCGCCTTCGGCGGCAAGTACCCCTCCTCGGTCATCCCGTCCACCATCGTGCTGGACCGCAGCCACCGCGTCGCGGCGGTGTTCCTGCGGGAACTGCTCGCCGACGACCTGCGCCCGCTGCTGCAGCGGCTGGCCGCCGAGGCGCCCGCACCGCCGGGGACGCAATGACGGGCTTCGCGACGACGGCAGCGTCCGGTCCACTGCTGCTGGCGCTGGCGGTGTCGGTGCTGGCCGGTCTGGTGTCGTTCGCCTCGCCGTGTGTGGTGCCGCTGGTGCCCGGCTACCTGTCGTATCTGGCCGCGGTCGTCGGCGTCGACGAACAGCAGGCCCCGCGCGCGGCGCGGTGGCGGGTGGCCGGGTCCGCGGCGCTGTTCGTGGCCGGCTTCACCGCGGTGTTCGTGGCGGGCACCGTCGCGGTGCTGGGCATGACCACCACGTTGATCACCAACCAGGTGCTGCTGCAGCGGGTCGGGGGAGCGTTGACGATCGTGATGGGGCTGGTGTTCGTCGGGTTCATCCCGGCACTGCAGCGCCAGGCCCGGTTCAGCCCGCAGCAGATGTCGACCATGCTCGGCGCGCCGCTGCTGGGGGCGGTGTTCGCGCTGGGCTGGACGCCGTGCCTGGGTCCGACGCTGACCGGGGTGGTCGCCGTCGCGTCGGCGACCGACGGGGCGACCGTCGCCCGCGGGGTGGTACTGGTCATCGCCTACTGCCTCGGGTTGGGCATCCCGTTCGTGGTGCTGGCGTTCGGATCGGCCAGTGCGGTGGCCGGGCTGGGCTGGCTGCGCCGGCACGCCCGGGCCATCCAGATCCTGGGCGGGGTGCTGCTGATCGCGGTCGGGGTGGCGCTGCTGACCGGGCTGTGGGGCGAGTTCGTGTCGTGGGCACGCGACGCGCTGGTCTCCGACGTGAGGCTGCCGATCTGATGATGGTCACCTCACCCCCGCGAGCAGACGCAAAAGTGCCCAAAACGGGCCGTTTTGGGGCACTTTTGCGTCTGCTCACCGGGAAGGTGCGCAACACCTGGCGGTCGTTGACGTCGATGGGCACCGCGCTGGTGCTGCTGTTCCTGCTGGCCGTGGGCGCGGTGCCGGGCGCGCTGCTGCCGCAACGCAACCTCAACGCGAGCAAGGTCGACGAATACCTGGCCGAGCACCCGGTGATCGGGCCGTGGCTGGATCGGCTGCAGGGCTTTGACGTGTTCTCCAGCTTCTGGTTCACCGCCATCTATGTGCTGCTGTTCATCTCGCTGGTGGGCTGCCTGACGCCGCGGACCCTCGAGCACGCCCGCAGCCTGCGCGCCACCCCGGTGCCCGCGCCGCGCAACCTGTCCCGGCTGCCCAAATACGCCGAGGCCCGCCTCGCCGGGGAACCCGACGCCGTCGCCGCGGCCCTGGCCGGCCGGCTGCGCGGCTGGCGCACCACGATCCGGTCGGTGGACGGCACCGCCGAGGTGTCCGCGGAGAAGGGGTACCTGCGCGAATTCGGCAACCTGGTCTTCCACTTCGCGCTGCTGGGTCTGCTCATCGCGGTGGCCGCCGGCAAGATGTTCGGCTACGAGGGCAACGTCATCGTCATCGCCGACGGCGGCCCCGGCATCTGCTCGGCCTCCCCGGCGGTGTTCGACTCGTTCCGCGCCGGCAACACCGTCGACGGCACCTCGCTGCACCCGATGTGCATTCGCGTCAACGACTTCGTCGCCAACTACCTGCCGTCCGGGCAGGCCACCTCGTTCGCCGCCAATATCGACTATCAGACCGGCGCGGATCTCAGCAGCGGCCAGTGGCGGCCGTATCGGCTGGAGGTCAACCATCCGCTGCGCATCGAGGGCGAGCGGGTGTACCTGCAGGGGCACGGCTACGCGCCGACGTTCACCGTCGTTTTCCCGGGCGGGCAGACGCGGACGTCGACGGTGCAGTGGCGGCCCGACAGCCCGGTGACCCTGCTGTCCTCCGGGGTGGCCCGCATCGACCCGCCGGCCGGTCGCTACCCCGATGCCCGCGAACGCCGCGCACACCAGATCGCGATCCAGGGCCTGCTGGCGCCCACCGCCCAACTCGACGGCACCTTGTTGTCGTCCAGCTTTCCCGCGCTGAACGCCCCCGCCGTCGCCGTCGACATCTACCGCGGCGACACCGGGCTGGACACCGGCCGGCCGCAGTCGCTGTTCAACCTGGACCCGCGGCTCATCGAGCAGGGCCGGCTGACCAAGGTGAAGCGCACCAACCTGGCCGCCGGCGAGCAGGTCAGCCTCGACGACGGCACCGTGGTGCGGTTCGACGGCGCGGTGCCGTTCGTCAACCTGCAGGTTTCCCACGACCCCGGCCAGATCTGGGTGCTGATCTGCGCCCTGACCATGATGGGCGGGCTGCTGGTATCGCTGGTGGTCCGGCGCCGTCGGGTCTGGGTGCGGGTCCGCGGCGCGGATCCGGGTACGGTGAACGTCGAGCTGGGCGGGCTGGCCCGCACCGACAACTCCGGCTGGGGTGACGAGTTCGAGCGGCTGACCACCCGCCTGCTGGCCGGCGTCAGCGTGAGCCAGGAGGTCACATGAACACGCAGCACGTCGACGCGACGCTGGCCCGGCTGTCCGACTGGGCGTACACGTCCTCGCTGGTGGTGCTGGTGGTCGCCATGCTGCTGCTGGCCGTCGAACTCGCCTACTCCCGCAGCCGGCCGGCCGAGAAGGAGCTGGTCAGCGCCGGCGTCGCCGCCGACAGCGCCACCCCCGGCGTCGTCGTGCCGGCACCCGGCCGTTCGCTCGACGAGCGGGCCGGGCGCGCCGGTCTGGCCCTGGTCTATCTGGGCATCGCCCTGCTGCTGGGATGCATCGTGCTGCGCGGGGCCGCCACGCTGCGCCCGCCGTGGGGCAACATGTACGAGTTCATCAACCTGACCTGCTTTGCCGGGCTGGTGGCCGGCGCGGTGGTGTTGCGCCGCCCGCAGCACCGGGCGCTGTGGGTGTTCGTGCTGCTGCCGGAGCTGATCCTGCTGACCGTTTCGGGTCGCTGGCTCTACGCCACCGCCGCCCCGGTGATGCCCGCCCTGCAGTCCTACTGGCTGCCGATCCACGTGTCGGTGGTCAGCATCGGTTCGGGGGTGTTCCTGGTGGCCGGGGTGGCCAGCATCCTGTTCCTGCTGAAGTCCTCGCCGCTGGGCCAATCCGGGTCGGGGTCCGGGGGACTGGCGCGGGTCGTGCAGCGGCTGCCGGACGCGGCGACGCTGGACCGGATCGCCTACCGAACCACGATCTTCGCGTTCCCGGTGTTCGGGTTCGGGGTCATTTTCGGTGCGATCTGGGCCGAGGAGGCCTGGGGCCGGTACTGGGGCTGGGACCCCAAGGAGACGGTGTCGTTCGTCGCCTGGGTGGTCTACGCCGCCTACCTGCACGCCCGGTCGACGGCCGGCTGGCGCGACCAGAAGGCCGCCTGGATCAACGTGGTCGGCTTTGTCGCGATGGTGTTCAACCTGTTCTTCATCAACCTGGTCACGGTGGGTCTGCACTCCTATGCCGGGGTGGGCTGACCTGCGATTTCAGCGCTGCAGGTCGACGCTGCGCTACCCTTCGTTAACGTGCACTCAGTGCCGAGTGCACAAATCGCCCCCCAACAATCGACTCGAGAACTAAGGGGAAGTGCAGGTGTCTGACCATCCGCCGTATGGCGGCGAGGCTTCACAAGGCCAGCGAGGCCCTGACCATCCGACCACCCAATTCCCGCCCTACCCGCCGGGCTCGGTTCAGCTGACCGAGGGCATGGCAGTGCCGCCCGAGGCGCCCGCGTTCAACCCGCCCGACGACTCCGAGACCCGGTCCTTCGGCGGGTTCCGCAGCGAGCGTCGCTTCGTCGAGCCCACCGGATCCTTCCCGACCCAGGCGGTGCCGCCGGCCGACGTGCATCCGCAACCGCGGGCCTGGACGGCCACCCCGGCCACCGGGATCCCGCACCCGATGGACACCCCGCCGCCGGCCTACTTCGGCGGCGCTTCGGCCCCCGCCCCGGTGGAGGCGCCGCATCGGCAGCCGCCGGTCGGGCCGTACGCCGACCTGTCCACCAGCTCGCTGCTGCGGCAGGTCAAGCCGCCGCCGACCGCCGGCTGGCGGCGCCTGCTCTACCGGCTGTCGGGCCAGCTGATCAACGTCGGTGAGAGCCCCCGCACGCTGCGCTACAACGACCTGGTGGTGCAGGCCAACCGTCCGTTGCAGGGCTGCTACCGCATCGCGCTGCTGTCGTTGAAGGGCGGCGTCGGCAAGACCACCATCACCGCCACCCTGGGCGCCACCTTCGCGTCCATCCGCGGTGACCGGGTGGTGGCGGTCGACGCCAACCCCGACCGCGGCACGTTGAGCCAGAAGGTGCCGCTGGAAACCCCGGCCACGGTGCGTCACCTGCTTCGCGACGCCGACGGCATCGAGCGTTACAGCGACGTCCGCAGCTACACCAACCAGGGGCCCAGCCGGCTGGAGGTGCTGGCCTCGGAGAGCGACCCGGCGGTCTCGGAGGCGTTCAGCGCCGAGGACTACACCGGCACCCTGCAGGTGCTGGAGCGCTTCTACAGCCTGGTCCTCACCGACTGCGGCACCGGGCTGATGCACTCGGCGATGGCCGCGGTGCTGGCCAAGGCCGACACCCTGGTCGTGGTGAGTTCGGGCTCAGTTGATGGCGCCCGCAGCGCGTCGGCGACGCTGGACTGGCTGGACGCGCACGGCCACGAGGAACTGGTGCGCAACTCGATCGCCGTCATCAACGCGGTGCGGCCCCGCTCCGGCAAGGTCGACATGCAGAAGGTCGTCGACCACTTCTCCCGGCGCTGCCGGGCGGTGCGTCTGGTGCCGTTCGATCCGCACCTGGAGGAAGGCGCCGAGATCAACCTGGACCTGCTGAAGCGGGAAACCCGGGAGGCGCTGATCGAGCTGGCCGCCGTCGTCGCTGACGGATTCCCCAGCAACGAACGGTCCAATCAGCACTTCGTCTAGTGCGGGTTGTCTCCGTGGCTTAGCCGCCACAGGAATTCGGGATCGTCGTCGGGGCCGATCACCCGGGTCTTGGGTCGCGCCGACTGCACCCGGGCTGCGCGCACGCCCAGGTAGATCAAGGTCCCCAATGCCAGGATGAGGAGCAGGTAAAGCACGCAACACCTCCTTGACCCGAATATACCTGCACACCTTAGGCTCGTCGTGTGTCGGAAGGTCAGACGTCGGCCCGTCGTGCGGTGCTCGACATCGTCGTGTACGCCGCGGCCCGGTTGCTGTTGGTGGCGGCGCTCAGCGTCGTGATCTTCGTGGCGGGGCGACTGCTGGGGGTGAACGACTTCCCGGGTCTGGTCGCGGTGATGTTCGCGTTGATCATCGCGTTGCCGCTTGGCATCTGGGTGTTCGCGCCGCTGCGTCGCCGGGCCGCCGCCAGCGTCGGGGAGGTCAGCGAGCGCCGCCGCCGCGACCGCGAGCAGATCCGGGCCCGACTGCGCGGGGAATAGCCCCCTTTTTTCCGTTGACCCTGCGCTCACGGCGCAAAAGTTCGAGAAGACTGCGCCGCTGGCGCAGCGTCAACGCCACAGGGAGACGGCCACCGCGATCGACCACACCAGCATGGTCAGCCCGGTGTCACGCAGCACCGGGATCAGCTCGGCGCCGCCGCGGCCGGTGCGCACCGGGCGGGCGGCCCGCACCGCCAGCGGCGCGGCCACCAGGCCCGTCGCGCACCACGGTGTGGCCAGCACCGCCAGCACCACCGTCGACACCCCGGCCACCGCCAGCAGCAGCTGATACAACACCCGGGTGCGGGCGTCGCCGAGGCGTACCGCCAGCGTCGTCTTGCCCGAGCGCGCATCGGTGGGGATGTCGCGCAGATTGTTGGCGACCAGCACCGCCGACGACAACGCCCCGATCGCCACCGCCAGCGTCAGCCCCACCCGGTCCACCCGCAGCGCCTGGGTGTACTGGGTGCCCAGCACGGCGACCAGCCCGAAGAACACGAACACCGCGACCTCACCCAGGCCGATGTAGCCGTACGGCTTGGACCCTCCGGTATACAGCCAGGCCCCGGCGATGCAGGCCCCACCGACCGCGATCAGCCACGGCGCGCTGACGATCGCCAGCGCCAGCCCGGCCACCGCACCCAGCGTCAGGCTCACCACCGCGGCGGTCAGCACCGCCCGGGGCGTGGCCAGCCGCGAACCCACCAACCGCACCGGGCCGGCCCGCTCGTCGTCGGTGCCGCGGATCCCGTCGGAGTAGTCGTTGGCGAAGTTGACGCCGATGATCAGGGCCACCGCCACGGCCAGCGCCAGCAGGGCGCGCCACCACACGGCGCTGTCCAGCCAGGCCGCCGCCCCGGTTCCGGCGATGACGGGCGCGATCGCGTTGGGCAGCGTGCGGGGACGGGCTCCCTCGATCCATTGCGCGAACGTCGCCTTGTCGGACATGGGCGCAATCCTTGCACGGCCGTATCGGACAATGAACGCATAGCCGCCGGCGACGACGCCCAGCGGAGCGATGCGGAAGGGGAGCTGGCGCAGATGCTGGGAGTGATCGGCGGAAGCGGTTTCTACACGTTCTTCGAGTCGGAAACCCGCACCGTCGCGGTGGACACCCCCTACGGTGCGCCCAGTGCCGAGATCACCGTCGGCACGGTGGGCGGCCACGAGGTGGCGTTCCTGCCCCGCCACGGCGCCAAGCACGAGTATTCCGCACACACCGTCCCCTACCGGGCCAACATGTGGGCGCTGCGTGCCCTGGGCGTGCGGCGGGTTTTCGCGCCGTGCGCGGTCGGCAGCCTGACACCCGAGCTGCCGCCGGGCTCGATCGTGGTGCCCGACCAGCTGGTGGACCGCACCACCGGGCGCGCCGACACCTACTTCGACGCCGGCGGCGTGCACGTCGAGTTCGCCGACCCGTACTGTGCGGCGCTGCGTGCCACGGTGACCGCGCTGCCCGGGGTGGTCGACGGCGGCACCATGGTGGTGATCAGCGGTCCGCGGTTCTCCACCCGCGCGGAAAGTCAATGGTTCGCCTCCGCCGGCTTCCGGCTGATCAACATGACCGGATACCCGGAGGCTGTGCTTGCCCGCGAGCTTGAGTTATGTTATGCCGCAGTTGCTTTGGTGACCGACCTGGATGCCGGTGTCGCGGCGGGCGACGGGGTCAGGGCCGTCGACGTGTTCAAGGAGTTCGAGAACAACATCGAGCCGTTCAAGAAGCTGGTGCGTGAGGCGATCGATCAGGTGCCCGACGAGCGCGGCTGCACCCACTGCCTGGCGCACCAGGGCGTCGCCTTGCCTTTCGAGCTGCCCTGATGGATCAGAGCCGACCAGCCGCGAAATCCGCGGCCTGGTCGGTCATTCCGTTCACGCCGTAGGAGCCGTGCGCCAACGGCGGCCCGCCGGCCGGGTCGCCGTTGCAGATCGTGTCACCGTCGGCGCACAGCTGCAGGGTTTTCGACGCGTACAGCGGGCCGATGGCGACCGGCGGCGCGCCGTTGGGCTGCAGGAAGTGATCCGACGGTGTGCCGAACAGGGTTACCGCGGCGACATGGTTGGCCACCGACGCCGGCATCGGCTGCGGTATGTAGGAACGGTATTCGGCGGGCACCTCCTTGGGGATCTCCGCGGAGGTGACGTAGCCGGCCACCGCCGCGCCCTGGGAGAAACCGCCGAGCACGATGCGGGTGTTGGGGCAGTTCGCCGCGGTCGCCTCGATATGGCTGCCCGCATCACGGATCCCGTCCACCACGGTGCGCGCGAACTCGATGCCACCGCCGAAATCACTGCTGGCCGCGTAGTTGACCGGATACACCTCGAACGACTTGTCGCCGACCCGGGAATGCAGGGCGTCGACGAAGGACTGCCCGATCCCACCGACCCCGGGCGGCTCGCCGGTGCCGCGGGCGAACACCACCTCCACGTCGGGACACGGCTGGGCGGATACCGGCGGGGCGGCCGGCGCCAGCAGCACCGTTGCAGCCGTCACGGCGACGGCGCCAACAACGCGTGCGGCGCGGCGGGACCAAGTAGCAGAGACCAATTCGTTGACGTCCATCATTTCCCCATGCGTGTCGTCTCGGCCGACCCAGGCGATTGTAAGGGCACCTCAGTCGGTGAAGCCAGCCCCCGGATACGACCGCCAAACGAGATGCGGGTATACCCGGTTTGCGGGATTCCAATCGTGGCTGACGGCGGAGGTGCGCGGGGTGGACGGTCGAAGTCAGCGCCTGGCGGTGGCGACCGCCGTTTTCCTCGGCTACACCGCGGTCATGTTGGGGGTGGAACGCCCGATGCGCGCGGCGGGCGGCTCCGGAATCATCGCCTTGGAGTTGGCCGGCGACGCGACCAGCGCCGGCGACCTGATGGCGCGCTGGGGGCCGCGCGGTCAGCGCGCGGCGCGGTTGTCGCTGTGGCTGGACTTCGGATACATGGCCAGCTACGGCTGGCTGACGGCACTTCTGCTCGATCGTGCCCGTCGGCGCCGGGGCCACCCGGCCGCGCTGCCCGCCGCGGCGGCCGTGGCGGTCGCCGCCGACGCGGTCGAGGGCGTGTCGCTGCTGAACGTGCTGCGGCACCGGCGTATTGGCGTCTACGCGCGTCGCGCCCGGGCGGCGGCGCTGCTCAAATTCGCTGTCTTGGCCGCCGCCGTGGGCTACGTCGTCACCGGCCGCGCGGCGGCGCCGTGACGGCCCGAGCGAAGTCGTCGATCGCGTCGACCATCTGATCCAGCCCGGGCAACTCGATCGGGTAGTGGCCGGCACCGTCGAGCACGACCTTGGTCACCGGCACCCGGGTGATCCGGTCCAGGAACGGCTCGCTCAGGTGCATCGGGGTCCAGCGGTCGGCCCCGGGCTGGGTCAGCAGCACCGGGCAGCTGGTGAACTCGGCCGGTTCGACGGCCGGTCGGTAATCCAGGTAGGACGCCAGAAAGGCCAGCGACACCCAGTTGCCGGCGGAGGTGCGATCGGCCAGGCAGGCCCGCAGCGCCGCCTTGTCGTTGACCAGCGTGTACATCTTGCTGGCCAGCCACATCGGGATCCGCGCCGGCCGCAGCCGGGTCCGCGCGACCCGGCTCATCACCGGTCCACCGATGCGTCCCATCAGCGGGATGAGCGCGGTTTCCACCTGGACGCGCGGGTCCCGCTGGTCCAGGAAGGTCATGCCCACGATGCCGGCGACGTGCGGGCTCACCGCGGCCACGTGGTAGGTGAGCATGCCGCCGGCGCTCAATCCGTAGAGCAGGATCGGGCGGTCGTCGCGCTGGCGTTCGGCCGCGACGATCGCGACTCCGGCGTCCACCCAGTCGTCGTAGGTGACCGGGCCGTTCGCGGCGACCCGGGTGACGCCGTAGCCGGGCATGTCCACGGCGATGGTTTCGTACCCGCGCCGGGCCAGGGGCGCCCCGGCGATCGTCGACATCTGACGTCCGTTGGTCCCCACACCGTGGAACAGGATCACCTTCACCGCCGCGTCCGGGTTGCGGTAGGTGTCCAAATGGATGTGGTGACCGTGCCAGTCCCACCACTCCTCGGTGGGTTCCTGCGCCGGGTCGAGCCGGTAGGCGGGTGGCAGGTGCTGCTGGATCGTGCGCCAGGCGCGCTGGTCGCGGTAGCTCATGGTCACCTCGGGCGGTGTGGATGGGTGCGCGGTGTCGCGTGTCAGCCGAAGTTTGGCACAGCGGCGGCCGAGGTCGGCTACCCGCCCACGCTGAACCGGCGCGCCAACGCTTTGCGGTCGATTTTGCCGATCCCGCGCCGCGGCAATGCCTCGACGACGTGCAGCTCGCGCGGCGCGGCGGTGGCCTCCAGCGCAGCGGCCAGGTGTGCCCGCAGCGCATCCAGGCTGGGGGCGGGGGAGCCGGCGGTGAGCACCACCGCGGCGCACACCCGCTGGCCCAACCGTTCGTCGGGGACCCCGAACACCGCCACGTCGGCGACTGACGGATGGGTGGCCAGCGCGGCCTCCACCAGCTGCGGTTGCACCGTCAACCCGCCGGTGCTGATGGCGTCGTCGACGCGGCCCAGGATCCGCAGCACCCCCGAGGCGTCCAGCGCGCCCAGGTCGTCGGTGTGAAACCAGCCGGGCTCGGCGAACGGATCCGGATCGGCGGGGTTGCGGTAGCCGTTGGCCAGCGTCGCCCCGCCGATGACCACCCGGCCGTCGGCGGCGATGCGCACCCGCACCCCGTGAAGCGGGACGCCGTCGTAGACGCAGCCGCCGGCCGTCTCGCTCATGCCGTAGGTGCGCACGACGGTGATACCGGCCGCCGCGGCGGCATCCAGCACCGGCTGCGGGGCGGGTCCGCCGCCGAGCAGCACCGCGTCCAGCTCCGCCAGCGCCGCCGCGGCCTCCGGAACGGTCAGCGCCTTGGCCAGCTGGGCGGCGACCAGCGACGTGTAGCGCCGCCCCGCGCCCAGCCCGGCCACCGCGTCGGGCAGCGTCGTCACGTCGAAGCCCGCCGAAACGTCGAGTTCCACCGGGGCGGTGCCGGCCACCACGCTGCGCACCAGCACCTGCACCCCGGCGACGTGGTGTGGCGGCAGCGCCAACAACCAGCGTCCCGGCCCGCCCAGCCGGTCGTGGGTGGCGGTTGCGCTGGCGGTCAACGCCGCCGCGCTCAGCAGCGCCCCCTTGGGTGTGCCGGTGGTTCCCGAGGTCGTCACCACCACGGCGACGTCGTCGTCGATCGGCTGACCGACCCGCAGTGCCGCGGCCGCGGCCTCGCCCGGCGGCACCGGGACCAGCGGGTCGCCGCGGCCGTCGAGAACGTCCTGAAGCGCCGGCAGCAGGGATTCCGCCGCGCGTCCCGGTGCGACGGTCAGCGCCCGCAGGGTGGCTATGGTCGATCCTCCTCGTCGCGGGGATCGTCGAGCGGCCAGCCCTGCGCGGCCAGCCGCTGCCGGACCCGTTCGACGTCGTCGGGGGACGGCAGTTCGTGCGTGATCCGGGTGATCAGCACACCGATGTCGACATTGTCGAAATCACCGCGGCGCATCAACTCCCCGGCGACGGCCTTGACCTCGTCGCCGCTCAGCCGCCGCGACAGCAGCGCCAGCAGCGGGAAGTAATCGGTCTGCGGAACACCCTCGGGGTAGCCCGCGCGCAACCACTCCACGATGGCGCGCAGGAATCGGGTCACCGTGGCGAAGCGCTGCTAGCCGTGCTTGGGGTGCTTGGCGCCCAGCAGGTACACGCCGGTGTTGTGCGCGATGAAATCCCGTGCGATGAACAGCACCCCGACCAGCACCACCACCAACACCAGCGCGAAGATGGCCCAACTCAGGACGGTCAGCAGCTTGCGCTCGGCGGGTGATTCGGTGACGCCGCCGCTGGCGCCGGCCGCGCCGACGCGAACCCCGACCGCGAACAATCCGGGCAGCGCGGCGCCCACCAGCAGGCTGAAAACCAGGATCTTCAGCGTGGCGGCGTAGTTGAACCAGGTACTCATGCGCGGACATCCTCCGGGGTGGGGGTCACCGACGCCGGCACCGGCTCATCGGGAGCCTGCAGGCCACCGGTCAGGCCGCCGTCCCAGTCGGCGTTGACGTTGTTGGCGTCGATCGGCACCCGCCGCGACCGCCACCAGATCAGCAGCGCAACCGCGACCAGCAGCGCGAACCCGACCACCACGCCCAGGAAGCCGCCGAGCGCGTGGACCAGCAGATAGGTCGCCGCACCGACACCGCCGGCCAGCGGCAGCGTGATCAGCCAGGCGGTCACCATCCGGCCGAGCACACCCCAGCGCACCTCGGCGCCGGGCTTGCCCACCCCGCTGCCCAGCACCGAGCCGGTGGCGACCTGAGTGGTGGACAGCGAGTAGCCGAAGTTGCTGGACAGCAGGATGACGGCGGCCGCCGCGGACTCGGCGGCCATGCCCTGCGGCGGCTTGATCTCCACCAGACCCTTACCCAGGGTGCGGATGATCCGCCAACCGCCGAAGTAGGTGCCGGCGGCCATCGCCAGTGCGCAGCTCACGATCACCCACAGCGGCGGCAGCGAGTCGGATTTGTTGACGCTGCCATAGGAGATCAGTGCCAGGAAGATCACGCCCATCGTCTTCTGGGCGTCGTTGGTGCCGTGCGCCAGCGATACCAGCGCCGCCGAGCCGATCTGGCCGCGCCGGAAGCCGCGCTCGGTGCGGGCCTCGTCGGCGCCGCGGGTGATGCGGTACACCAGCCAGGTCCCGGCGGTGGCGACCGTGGTGGCCACGATCACCGCGACGACCGCGGGCATCAGCACCTTGGACACCAGGCCGGTCCAGATCACCCCGTGTCCGCCGACTGCCGCGATCATCGCGCCGACGATGCCGCCGATCAGCGCATGCGAGGAACTCGACGGGATGCCCAGTAGCCAGGTCAGCAGGTTCCACACGATGCCGCCGACCAGGCCGGCGAACACCAGCTCCAGGCTCACCAGTTGGGCGTGCACCAGGTCCTTGGCGATCGTCGCCGCCACCGCGGTGGACAGGAACGCGCCGAGCAGGTTCAGGCAGGCGGACATGATCACCGCGGCCTTGGGCTTGAGCGCGCCGCTGGCGATGGAGGTCGCCATCGCGTTGCCGGTGTCGTGGAATCCGTTGGTGAAATCGAAGGCCAACGCCGTCACCACGACGATGATCAACAGGAACAGATCAAGACTCACCGGACACCGCCGTCAGCGATTCGCATAGCTAGACAATGCCAGTGGTGATCTACCGCCATCACCGAACCCTTCAACTGTTCCTCCATGTTTAACCTGGTCGATCCTGGCGATTATCACGGCGCAACGGGTGGTTAGCCGGAATTTCCACGAAAATCAACGTCACCCCGTCGGGGTCGGTGACGTGCATTTCGTGCAGGCCCCACGGCTCACGTCGGGGCTCACGGGCGATCGCCACGCCGCGGCCCGCCAACTCGGCCCGGGTGGCCTCCAGGTCGCGGACCTGCAGCCACAACGCGCCGGGGAACGACGCGTCCTGTTCTGCGTCCTGTTCTGCGGCACGGCCGTGGCCGGCCAGCTCGATCAGCGACTGCCCGGCGTAGAACACCGTGCCCGCGCCGTACTCGCGGGCGATGGCCAACCCGATCTGGTCGCGGTAGAACGCCAGCGACCGTTGGTAGTCCGCCGGCCGGAACAGGATTCGGCTGGCCAGAATCTCCATGCCGTGTTGTCTATCACGACCGCTTGTTGCGCTGGGCCATCAGCCCATTGACCCAGCCCGGCGCCATCACGTCCAGCGCCCGCGCCCCCACGGCGATCCGCGGCGCGATCCGGATCGGCCGGGTCCGCGCCGCGGCGATCATCCACTCGCCGGCCTCCTCGGCGGTCAGCGCGGGCCGGCCCTGGAACGCCTTCGTTGGCGCGATCATCGGGGTGGCCACCAGCGGGTAGTACAGCGTGGTGGAGTGCACACCCTTTGCGCCCCACTCGGTTTCGGCGACACGGCTGATCGTGGACAGCGCGGCCTTCGACGCGTTGTACACCCCGAACAGCGGGGTGGCCTCCGTCATCACCCCCCAGGTGGAGACGTTGATGATGTGGCCGTCGCCGCGTTCGAGCATGCCCGGGGAGATGCCGCGGATCAGCCGCAGCGGCGAGTAGTAGTTGAGCGTCATGGTCCGCTCGACGTCATGCCAGCGGTCCAGCGACTCGGCCAGCGGCCGGCGAATCGACCGGCCGGCATTGTTGACCAGGATGTCCACCCCGCCCAGGCGCTGCAGCACGGTCGCGGTCAGCGCGTCCACGGCGTCCAGATCGGACAGGTTGCAGGCGATCGCGGTCGCCTCACCGCCGGCGGCGGTGATTCGCTGCACCACCTCGTCGAGCAGTTCCTGGCGGCGCGCCGCGACGGCCACCGTGGCGCCCTGGGCGGCGAACTGTTCGGCGGCGGCCGCGCCGATGCCCGACGACGCGCCGGTCAGCAGCACCCGCTTGCCGCGCAGATCGACCGGCTTGGGTGCCGGCCGGTACAGCAGAAGCTGCGGGGAGATCGGCGGCCGCATCGCGGTCAGGGCGACCGCGTCGCGGACGCGGCGCATCGGGCTTTTGCTCATGGTTAGACAGTCTATGCGGCCCGCCGAACGCGCCGAGATCGACGTTGTCGTGGCGTGTTCTCATACTTTCTTTTCCGTGTCGACGTCGATCTCGACGTTGCTGCTCCGGCTTGCGGACGCCGTCAGAAATACCGCGGGAAGCGACTCCAGTCCGGGTCGCGCTTTTCCAGGAACGCGTCGCGGCCCTCCACCGCCTCATCGGTCATGTACGCCAGCCGGGTGGCCTCGCCGGCGAAGATCTGCTGACCGACCAGCCCGTCGTCGAGCAGGTTGAACGCGAACTTCAGCATCCGTTGTGCCTGCGGCGATTTGGCGTTGATCTGGCGCGCCCAGTCCACCCCGACGGTCTCCAGCTCGGCGTGCTCGACGACCTCGTTGACCGCGCCCATGGCGTGCATCTGCTCGGCGGTGTAGGGCCGGCCCAGGAAGAAGATCTCGCGGGCGAACTTCTGGCCCACCTGGCGGGCCAGATACGCCGACCCGTAGCCGCCGTCGAAACTGCCGACGTCGGCGTCGGTCTGCTTGAACCGGGCATGCTCGCGGCTGGCCAACGTCAGATCGCAGACCACGTGCAGGCTGTGCCCGCCGCCGGCGGCCCAGCCGTTGACCAGACAGATCACCACCTTGGGCATGAACCGGATCAGCCGCTGCACCTCCAGGATGTGCAGCCGCCCGGCGCGGGCGGCATCGACGGTGTCCGCGGTGTCCCCGGACGCGTACTGGTAGCCGCTGCGGCCCCGGATGCGCTGGTCACCGCCCGAGCAGAACGCCCAGCCGCCGTCTTTGGGGGCGGGACCGTTGCCGGTCAGCAGCACCACGCCCACATCCGAGGACATCCGTGCGTGGTCGAGCACCCGGTAGAGCTCGTCGACGGTGTGCGGGCGAAACGCGTTGCGCACCTCGGGCCGGTCGAACGCCACCCGCACCGTCGCATCCGAGACGTGCCGGTGGTAGGTGATGTCGGTCAGGTCGTCGAATCCGTCGACCGGCTGCCAGATCTCGGGGTGGAAAGGATTGTCGGTCAAGGCGGTTGCCACTCCATCCCTGGTCGTTGTCGCGCTGTCCGAGATCACCGTATCGGGTCGAGGCGGAACACCGGGCACACCCCGGCCAGCGCCTCGAACTCCTCGGGCCGCCCGTCGGTCACCAGCCCGGACCGCTTCATGAACCCGACACCGGTGGGCACCTGGATCGGCCAGACCCGCAGCAGCGGCCGCGCTTCCTCGGCCGGTAGTTCGATGATCCGCACCCGCTCGCGGCGACGGCCGCGGGCCACGGTGGCCTCCTTGGCGGCCCGCACATTGGCCACCCAGTCCGCGCCGGGAAATCCGCCGACGACGTACTCGGCTCCATCGACGGTCATCGGGGTGACCGGTGTCGAGCGGGGCTGCCCGGATTTGCGTCCGGGCACCGTCAGCACCACCGGGCTCTCCCCGCCGAATCGCAGGCCCAGCCGAGACATCTGGATGAAAACCTTGTTGGCCGGCTTGAGCCACCAGGGCGGCTTGGCCGGTTTGACAGTGCCCATACGCAGCGACGTTACCGCCGGCGTACGCGAGTGGCACCCTCA
>NZ_JCALCW010000043.1:0-43151 GCF_059812545.1 Mycobacterium sp. NGS50 | reverse complement strand
TTCAACAGGACTACTGCATTCGGGTTGCCCGCAAAGGGGCGGTCGGCGAAGCAATCGACCTGAAAAATGCGCACGTGCCAATTTTGCCCCGCGAGCCGCCGCGACGTGTGTGCACACGGATCCGACCCCACCCCATTGAACATGGGCACATCCGGTCGCGCGGTTCGTGTGGTCGTCGGGTACCCATCGCAAGACATCCCTGACTTGTCAGACCCGAGTGCGATCCTTATGGCATGACCTCGCCCGTGGCCTTATCCAGCACCGATGTGAGTCCTGCTGCGCGGCTTGAGGTGCTGTTTGAGGAGTTGTCGGGGTTGATGGGTCAGCGTAATGCCATCGATGGCCGCATCGTGGACATTATTTCTGAGATCGACCATGACGAGTTGTGGGGTGCCACGGGGGTGCGGTCGGTGGCCGCGCTGGTGGCGTGGAAGACGGGGTCGTCACTGGCTAATGCCCACACCATCGCGGCGGTGGCGCACCGGCTCGAGTCGTTTCCCACCTGCGTCCAGGGGTTGCGGGAGGGCCGTTTGTCGCTGGATCAGGTAGGGGTGATCGCGCAGCGGGCCGCCGAAGGCTCGGATGAGCATTACGCGGAGCTGGCTGATTCGGCCACGGTTTCGCAGTTGCGTACCGCGATCAAGTTGGCGCCGCGGCCGGAGCGGGATCCGCAGCCTGCCCCGCCGCCGGCGATCACCAAGACCTCCCGCGACGCCGACGTCGATGTCTGGCGCATCACCTTGCCGCACGCGGAATCGGCGACATTGGAAGCCGCGCTGCAGTCCCATCGTGACGCGCTGATGGCCCAGTGGAGGCGCGACCGCGACGATGCCGGGGGCACGGCTGACCGGCATCCCCCGCTACCGTCCGCTGTCGATGCGTTCATGCGGCTGGTCGAGACCGGCTGGGACACCGAGGTACAGCGTCGACCCCACGGACAACGCACCACCGTGGTGGTTCATCTCGATCTCAAGGAGCAGATGGCCGCCCTGCATCTGGGCCCGCTGCTCTCAGATGCCGAACGCCAGTATCTGACCTGTGATGCCACCTGCGAGGTGTGGTTCGAACGCGACGGTCAGCTGATCGGCTGTGGTCGCTCCACCCGCACCATCAACCGTCGACTGCGCCGCGCCCTGGAGCATCGCCATCCCACCTGCGCGGTTCCGGGCTGCGGAGCCACCCGTGGTCTGCACGCCCATCACATCCGGCACTGGGAAGACGGCGGGGCCACCGACCTGAACAACCTGGTGCTGGTCTGCCCGTATCACCACCGCCTGCACCACCGCGGCATCTTGACGATCACCGGAGACGCCGACCACCTCGTCGTCACCGACCGCGACGGCCACCACCTGCACCCCGGATCACTGGCCCGCCCACCCACCAGCCCACCCCCTAGCGTGCCGCCCTACCCCGGACCGACCGGCGAACGCGCCCAATGGTGGTGGTACACGCCTTTCCAACCACAAGGCCCACCATCGACCAACTAGGTCGGAGCCTGCCGAGTTTCGGGGAGTGTCAGATAAACGGTGGATCTGGCTTGGCATTGGTTAGTCGCCAGTCGGAGTGATCCGGCCGTTGAAGGTGATCGCGAACGCATTGAGCGCGGGCTTCCACCTCATTGCCCATCGTGCCTTACCGCGGCCGGTGGGGTCTAGGGATCGGGTTACCAGGTAGAGACACTTCATCGCGGCCTGTTCGGTCGGGAAGTGCCCGCGGGCCCGAATCGCCCGCCGGTAGCGGGCATTCAATGACTCCACCGCATTCGTGCTGCAGATGACGCGGCGGATCTCGACGTCGTAGTCCAGGAACGGCACGAACTCGCTCCACGCGTTCTCCCACAACTGGGTGATCGCCGGGTACTGGGCACCCCATTTGGCGGTGAACTCGGTGAACCGTTCCTTGGCCGCGGCCTCGGTCGCGGCGGTGTAGACCGGCCGGATATCTTTGGCGATCTGATCCCAGTACTTGCGGGATGCATAGCGAAACGTGTTGCGCAACAGATGGATCACGCACGTCTGCACCACCGCCCGCGGCCACACGGTGTTGATCGCATCCGGTAGTCCTTTGAGGCCGTCGCAAACCACGATGCACGCATCGCCGGTGCCGCGGTTCTTGATCTCGGTAAGCACCGACAGCCAGAACTTCGCCCCTTCACCGCCGTCGCCGGCCCACAGGCCGAGGATGTCGCGTTCCCCGGCGCAGGTGACCCCGATGGCCACGTAGATGGGCCGGTTGCTGACTTGGCCGTCGCGGACCTTGACGAAGATCGCGTCGATGAACACCACCGGATACACCGACTCCAGCGGCCGGTTGCACCACTCAGTCATCTCCTCAATCACTTTGTCGGTGATCTTGGAGATGGTGTCCTTGGAGACGGTGGCGCCGTAGACGTCGTCGAAATGCGCCGCGATCTCCCCGGTGGTCAGTCCTTTGGCGGTCAGCGACAACACGATCTCATCGACCCCGGTCAGCCGGCGCTGACGCTTCTTTACGATCACCGGGTCGAAGGTGCTGTTGGTATCTCGCGGGACCTCGATCTCGACCGGGCCGATTTCGGTGAACACCGTCTTGGCCCGGCTGCCGTTGCGGGAGTTGCCGCTGCCGCGGCCGGCCGGGTCGTGCTTGTCGTAGCCCAGGTGCTCGGCCATCTCCGCGTCCAGCGCGGTCTCGAGGACGTTCTTGGACAACTGGTTGAGCAGGCCGTTCGGACCGACCAGCTCGATTCCCTGTTCCTTCGCTTGCGCCAGCAGCTGTTCAGCGAGCTGGCGTTGATCCACATCGATCGCCATGGATTCGAGTGTTTCGGACATCATCAGTCCTTCCCGCCAAGCTCACGCTCGGCGTATCAGACCAAGTCCAGATCCACCGTTGTTCCGACAGTCCCGAGTTTCGCTCTGCGGCACGGAGATCCGGAAACGGCAGACAAAGATGCGTGCCGCATACCACCAAATCGCCCACGTCTCAGAGCCAGTTGACGTGGCGCGCCCTCACCTCAGGACGCAGAGATATTGCCCGTTGAGCCGACAGTTCGATGGCGGCGAGTAGGTACCGCTCAGCACGCCTCGTAGACCCCCGGTGGCTGAGCCACCGGGGGCGATGATGCGATTCCAGTTCGCCGGGCTGACAACATAGTGCGTGCCATATTGGGTGAGGGTGCTGTTCCACGTGTGCCGGACGGATTCTCCCATCGGCAAGTCGAATTCGAGCTTCCAATCGGTGAGCGGCACCGTGCTCGAGTTGGTGATGGTGAAGTGGGCGATGAAACCGGTCTGCCAGGTCGACGTCACCGACAACGTGGCCACCGCCGCCACCGCATGAGCTACGGGGGCGACAGGAAGTCCGAGGATGGCGATCATCAACGCCGACACGGTTACGCGAAGCGCTGTACGCGAACGCTTCACGCGATTGCCCAGGCCAGCCATAGCCGCCCACCCTAAAGCCCAGTAGGCCATATCGGCCTGCGCATCGCGGGGTGGCTGCAGTACCTTTGCGCAACTGAAACCGTCTTGGAACCGTTTGGTGGCCGAGGCGCAGCTACGAACCGGCCCGCCGCTGCAGTGCTTCTCCGGCAGGCAACCCGTCGATGAAGCCCCCCAGGACAGTTCGACAGGTCTCGAGGCTGGCCGAATTGACCCTGTCCTCAATCGCGGTGTGCAGCTGGTCTTCAATCTCGCGGAGCCCGGGAAGCAGGGCCCGAGCAGCGGGTGTGATTCTGACCCATCGGGCGCGGTCATCATCGGGTGACGGCTCGGTGCTCAGCAGGCCGGCCGACACCATCCGGGTGACCAGACGGCTGGGGTGCTCCCCTTCGCACACCATCAGCAGTCCCAGTTCCCGGATGGTCAACGGTTCGCGTTCATCGAGCACGCTGATCGCCTCGGCCCATGCTGGGGTCAGCCCGAGAGGTTTGAGCGCCGCAGCGAATATCCGATTGCCTTCGCGCTGGGCAGCCAGAACCAAATAGCGCAGGTGCTCGCCCGGTCTCACTCCCCCAGCTTATCGACCGTCGTCCCCGCGGCGGTCAACCGACATGGCCATGATCGTGTCGTCGATGAAGTCCACGACGGTGTGCCCGTACAGGTCGGGATGGGTGAAACGGAACATGTGCCCGGTGCCCGGCAGGACCACCTCGCGCGCATCGGGAATGCCGGCGAGCATCACTTTGGCGGCGTCGTCACCCACCAACTTGTCGTCTTGTGGTGTGACGATCAGCGTCGGGACGTTGACCCGGTCCAGCCGGTCGCGAACGTCGAAGTCGATGACGGAGGTCACCCGCGCGGTGTAGCTGGATTGCGAGGTGTTCTCGACGAACAGCTGCCGATAGTCGTTCTGAGTCAACGGTATTTCGGCGTTGGCATCGAACTTCGACGCCAGCTGGTAGGCGTGGAACCGCAGGGTGCCCTGCCGGTAGAGCGGGCCTCCGGCAAAGCGTGACGCCCGCGAAGCGATTCGCTTCCACCGCGGCAGCGGGTTGGCGGCAAAGCCGCCGGACAACACCAGCGCGACCAGTCCCGCAGGCCGACGGGTGGCCAGTGTCACGGCGATCACCGCGCCGAAGGAATCCCCCACCAACACATAGGAGTCCAGGCCGGCGACCTTCTCGGCAACGAAATCGGCGTAGGCATCGACATTGGTGAGTCCTTCCGGAAGCCGCATCGTTCGGACCTCGCGTCCCGCAAACGGCTCGAGTTGACGATCCTCCCAGGGGGCTCCCGAGAAGCACGGAATGGTCACGATGGTGGGTCCGGTGGTGGGCATGTCAGGTCCTTGTCGTGTGTTCGATAGTGTATGACACAACATATATGTTGTGTCATAGATCGTCAATGGGTGCCGCGCCACCGTCCGGGATCTCCGCGGTGAGCCAGAGTGTTTGAATAGGCCGTGGCCAACCGCATCCAGTCGCTGCTCGGGGTCGACTACCCCGTCGTCCAGGCGCCGATGACCTACATCGCCCGCGCCGAACTCGCTGCCGCGGTATCCGAGGCCGGTGGACTCGGAATGATCGAAACCCTCACTCCCGACGGACGTGCCGACCTGCTGAGGGTGCGTGAGCTCACCGACAAGCCGGTGGCGGCGAACCTGATGATCCAGGGATGGAAAAAGGACCCTTCCATCGTCGACACTTTGGCCGAAGCCGGCGTGCGCCACGTTTTCACCTCCGCCGGTGACCCGGCGCTGTTCACCGCGCGGCTGCACGACGCCGGTATGACGGTCGTGCACGTTGTCGGATCACTCAAGGGCGCACACAAGGCGGCCGACGCCGGTGTCGATGCGCTGGTCGTGGAGGGCGTCGAGGGCGGCGGATTCAAATCACTGCTCGGTGCCTCGACGATGGTGCTGTTCCCCCTGGTCGCCGAAAACGTGAACCTGCCGCTGATCGCCGCGGGCGGCATGTGCGACGCAAGGTCGGCGGCGGCGTCACTGGTGTTGGGCGCCGAAGGGGTGCAGATGGGGACGCGGATGCTGGCCAGCCAGGAAGCCGCGGTGCACGCGAACTTCAAGGAAGCGATCGTGGCCGCAAACGACGCAGGCACAGTGCTTCTCGACCTTCCGGGCAATCCGACCATGCGGGTACTGCGGACCGGCCTGGCGGCCCGCGTCGCCGAACATGACCCGGCGGCCCAACTGCTGGGCAAGGTCACCCAGCTGTACTTCGACGGCGACATGGAAGCCAGCGTCGCCAACACCGGCCAGGTGTCGTCGCGGATTGTCGACCTCCCGCCGGTCTCGGAGATCATTCGCCGAACCTGGGACGAAATCGAAGCCGCATTGGACGAGGCCCGATCGCGGACCGGAAGCTTGTGAGCCTCATCGGCACCGCCTGACCGCTGGTGCCACCGGGTCACCGAACTCCCCCCGTCGATGAACCCGGGGGCCCATGATGATGCGATGGATCGCCAGAGTCGGATGAGCGGATCGTGACCCAACCCGCTGCGCGGCGCAACGGCGCGACCTCACGACTGCACCTGTTCACGGTGCTCGGCGTGACCGCCATCCCCGTCCTCGGCTGGTTCGCCCAACATTGGTCCGGCGCCACCACCCTGCTGGTGTACTGGTTCGAGAATGTCGCGATGTGCCTGTTCGTGATCGCCCGCATCGCCGTGCACCGGCGCTGGGCACCCAAATACGGCCACTTCCGCTATCGCGCGGCGCAAGCCGACGGCCCGGCGAACCAGTCATTCCTGGGCGGCTTCGCCCTCATCGGCCTGGCCTTCTGCGCTGCCCACGGGATCTTCCTGGGAGCCATCCTTGGGCTCCTAGCGCACAACCGGGCGCCTGACCTGCAGCTCATCGATCTCGACTGGCGCAGCGTCGGCTGGGGGTGCCTGTGCGTATCGCTGTTCCTGACACTGGATTTCCTGCTCGATCTGGTCGATCTGCGCCGATGGTCGTTCCGGGACCTCGAGCAGACTGCGAACATCGGACTGGGCCGGATCATGGTCGTGCATCTGACGTTGCTGCTGGGATTCGCCGGGATCGCTGCTACCGATGCGCCCAGCACGCTGTTCGGGGTGTTCGTCGTACTCAAGTCGCTGGCCGCGCTCAGCGCCGTAGTTCCGCAATGGGAGCCGGATCGCCCGCCCCGCTGGCTCAGCAACCTGATGAACCGAATTCCGAACGTGCATCCAGGTGAGCGCTTCGAGGATTTCTGGGTCCAGGATCAAGCCCGCGAGCGAGACAGACAGCGGCGCAACGAACAGCCGTGGCCGATCGCTACCGCCCTGCCGGATCCCGGACCCACCGGCCCTGGCGCGGTGCGCTGACCATCCGGGGCTATCCGCTCGAAATCCGGCGCGCGATCTCGCCATATCGCTCAAAGCGCTCCTGGTCACCGAGAGCGTTGTACAACACCAGACGAGTCGCCACTCCCAGGTACTTGTCGTTTAGCTTGTCTGCCAAGTCATCCCACGTCGACTCGGTCGCAAAAGCGGCAAGGTGATCGTCGGTGATCTGCGAAGCCATGCCCGCGAAGTCACCGGCCTTCTGCTTCTCGCGGATACGGGCGGTGGTGCCCTCGAATCCGGCCTCATCCCAGATGAAGGCATAGTTCGGGGTGCTGCCGTAGAAGCTCATGCTGGCGCGCACGAACTCCCGTTCCTTGTGGCGCTCCTGGTCGCTGTCACCCACGATGGTCATGGCGGGAACGATGACGGCAACGTCAGACGGTGCGCGGCCGGCCTTCTCAGCCCCCTGAGCGACCTTGGGCACGACGTGACGTGTCAGATAGCCGGGCTCGCCGAGCGGATGGACATGCACCCCGTCGGCCACTTCGCCGGCCATCCGCAGCATCCACGGATTCACCGCCGCGATATCGACTTTGGGGTCCGGCGCATCAATCGGCCCCGGGCTCCACTGCGGAGTGATGAAGTCGAGGTCGTAGAACTCCCCGTGATGATCCAACTTCCCCGATCGGAAGGCGGCAAAGCACGCCTTCACGGCCAGGACGTAGTCGCGCAGACGGGGTCCGGGATGATCGAATGCGGTGCTGTAACGCCGCACCACATGGGTACGGACTTGCGTGCCGATGCCGAGGCGGAACTTTCCGCCGGTCGCCTCCTGCAGTTCCCACGCCGTGGCCGCCGTGACGAACGGGCTGCGCGGGAACGCAACCGCGACGCCGGTCGAGAGTTCGAGACCGGGTGCGGCCTGAGATGCGACGGCGGCATTCAGATACGCGGTCCGACCGGATTCGGTGAACAGCAGGCCGGAAAAGCCCGCGGCCTGAGTGCGCCGGGCCAACTCGCCGATCTTGCCCAAATGCTGTGGCAGGGTCATCACGTCGACGTGCACGTTCAAAGCCTACGCGCGTAGGCCCCCCGTCACTCCCGAGCGGCCCCGGTACGCCGCCGGAGGTGGCGGGCGAAGAACCGCGCCGCGTTGTCGCGCTCGTAGTCGGGCACCTGGTGATGCAGGCCCGAGTGGGCGTGCAATGTCTTCTCCTTCGAGGCGAAGGCGTCGAACAACTCGACCGCGGAGGTGTGGTCGAATTCGCGGTCATCCCAGGGAATCCGATAATCGACCGGGATGGTGATCCGTGCCGCGGCTTCGATCAGGGAGTCGGTGACGAGAACCCCACCGAAGCTCACCGCGGCGATCCGGGATTCGACCGCCGCCAACCTCAGTCCGGTCACCACACCCAACGTCACGCCGGCGTAGCCGATCGGTGCCTCCACCCCGATCTGCGGCAGCGTCTGAAGTGCGTCCAGCGTCGCCCGCCATTCCGGTATCGCGCGGTCCGCCAGCGACATGCAGTAGTCGCTGGCGATCGTGGCGATAGGCTCACCGGCCGCCCGCGCCCGATGGATCGCATCGACCCACTGCTGATCCTCACGATTGCGCGGCCGATCACCGTGTCCGGGCGCGTCGATGGCGGCGACGGTGAACCCATAGCTGGTCACACAGTGGAGGGCGCTGGATATCAGGCCCGGTGCCTTCTTATGCATGCCCCCGGAGTGCCCTGCGAGCAGCAGTGGTGCCCCGGCGCTTCCGGACGTGGGCGACCAGAGCACACCGGTGATCTGACCCAGGATGAATTGACGTTCGATGACACCGTTCGACGATGTCTCAGAGGTGAATTGCATGGCGCTGCCTTTCGGGATTGCCTTGTTCGGGCGCTCCCGGCGACACCTACGTCTGTCGCTCGACCGTGAACACGAGTGGGAGCACCCACCGGGTTGTTGCGTTCATGGGTCTCACCTCCTTGCGTTCTGTCGCGGTCTCGCGCACGCTATCAACCCGAACCCGATCCCCTCAACTCATTTTCTTCTTGACCATCGCCGCCCGGATTCCCCGTGTCAGCTACCGGCGTCGCGGGCGCCCATGTCGCCGGTGGCCGGGATGCCCTCGGCGCGGCCATAACGCAGGTACACCACCCCGCTCGGACCGGCCACCGGCGGTTCCAGGAGCGTGAGGTTGGTGGGGACCGCGCCGCCGTCGAACACTTTCTTGCCCTCCCCGAGCACGATCGGATGCACCCATAGGTCGAGTCGGTCGAACAGCTTGTCCCGCAACAGGGTTTGCAGCAGGTTCAGGCTCCCGACAACTTTCACGTGCTGGTGTCGGTCACGGATCTCGCGTACCGCACCGGCCAGGTTCGGGCCGAGCTGACTGGTGCCGGACCAGGACAGGTCCGGTCTGCCGCGGGAGGCCACATACTTCGGGACACTGTTGAACAGTGCGCCGAACTCGTCGTCCTGGTCCGGCCAGTACCCCGCGAAGATGTCGTAGGTGCGTCGGCCTAACAGCAGGGCGTCGGTGCCCTCGTAGGCGCCGGCAACCTGAGCCTCGGCGACCGGGTCGATGATCGGGGCCTGCCAGCCGCCGAACGCAAAGCCCAGCGGGTCCTCGTCGGGACCGCCGGGCGCCTGCGCGACCAGGTCGAGGGTTGCGAACAGCGCGATGTGGATGAGCCCCATGGCGTACTCCGATGCGTTGGTTGGTTATCTCCGTCATGGGGTAGACCGGCGGGCGACGACAGACTCATCGCCGCACCGGCACCCAGTTTGGTGCGGGCGTCGCGGTCCGCGGCGCGTCTCCCGTCCCATTAGGGTCGGTGGTCGTGTCGTCGTCCCTGCTCGTGGCAGCGCTGATCGCCTTCGTCGCTACCACCATCGATGATCTGATCATCGTGACGGCGTTGTTCACCACGAACAGGGCCACCGGCCTCCCCCGCGCCGCGGTCATTGTCGCCGGCCAATACATCGGATTCGTTGCCGTGATCGGCATATCGCTGGCCGCCGCCGCCGGACTGCGCACGGTCCCCGATCATTGGGTGGGGCTGCTCGGGTTGGTGCCGATCGCCTTCGGTGTGCGCGGACTCTGGCACCTACGCCGGCCCGGCCAGGATCCCCCGCAGCTGGCGGCCGGCACCATCAGCATCGCAACCGTCACGTTCGCCAACGGCGCCGACAACATCGGTGTGTTCACTCCACTTTTCCGCAGCATGCACGTACCGGTCGCCATCACCACCGGCGCGGGATTCCTTGTCCTGGTGGGCGTATGGTGCGCTCTCGGCGCGCTGCTGGGCACACACCGCGCTGTCGTGGCCACCCTCGGGCGGATCAGTCACTGGGTGGTACCGGTCGTCTTTGTCGTCATCGGGGCGCTCGTCCTGATCACCACCGGAACGCTGCGGTTCATCACCACCGGGTACTAGCGGCGTTGCCGTGACCGCGCGTCAGCGAACACCGCACGGCACTTTTCGTTGCTTTCATAGATCCCCCGCGCTCCGCTGGGCGTAAGGGCACAACTCGGCATCCGGGACGCCGTTCGCGCGCAGGGGTTTTGCACCAACCCGTCAGCCTCCTGCCAGCTTTACCGAATGCGGCGAACGGCCGAAAAACTTGCCCGATTTCATCTGCCGATCAGCGCTCTTTCCCGACCGTGCGGGTGATAGCGTGTCGCCGTTGCCACGGGCTCGCCCGTCTGAAAATCAGGTTGGAGTTACCCCGCTATGTCACATCGTCGTGAAAGCATCGAACCGCCGAAAACCGGCTCGCGGCGCCGGATGGTTGCCTTCGGCACCTCGGCGGCCGCCGTCCTGACGTTCGGAATCAGCTCGCTGGCCGGCGCCCCGGTGGTGCACGCCGACCTTGACGACCTGATCGTGAATCTGTTCGACCCCACCGCGTGGGCCGGCCTGCTGGATCCCGGCAGCTGGGGTGCGATAGATGCCGGGCTGCCCGGGGCGACCGAGGCCCTCGGCGCGTATTCGACGGTGGATTTCGCGGCGTTGTTCGGCGGCGGTGACCAATTGGCTGACACCGGCGGCCTCGCCGGCGCCACCGAGGCTACCGGTATGTTCGGTGACCCCAACACCCTCGCCGAGGCCTTCCAACAAGACTTCTACCTGCCGTTGCACGAGTCCCTGGAAACGTGGCTGAACAGCACGGCCGGGCAACAGTTCGACGCCACGATCAATCCGTTGTTCGCCTTCAACGGCGCGTGCGGCCTGATCTGCGACGGCAGCGCCGGCACCGAGGCCGACCCGACCGGCGGCAACGGCGGGTGGCTGTTCGGTGACGGCGGGAGCGGCTGGAGCAGCACCGAGGCCGGGGTCGTTGGTGGGGCCGGCGGCAACGGCGGATGGCTGGGCAACGGCGGCGACGGCGGTGACGGCGGTGTGGGCGCCGACGGTGGGTCCGGTGGTGCCGGCGGCCACTTCATGGGCA
This sequence comes from Mycobacterium sp. NGS50, assembly GCF_059812545.1. Lineage (NCBI taxonomy): Bacteria > Bacillati > Actinomycetota > Actinomycetes > Mycobacteriales > Mycobacteriaceae > Mycobacterium > Mycobacterium sp. NGS50. The sequence goes on along the minus strand of NZ_JCALCW010000043.1, from coordinate 31,980 downwards.
ACGGCGGCGACGGCGGCGACGGCGGGGCCGGGGCCGACGGGAGCGACGGTGGCACCGGCGGCAATGGCGGGGCCGGCGGCTTCGGCGGATACCTGTACAGCGACAGCGGCGCCGGCGGAAACGGTGGTCACGGGGGCACGGCGACCGGTGACGGCGGCACCGGCGGCGCGGGCGGCGATGGCGGGACCGGCGGCACGGCCCTCCACCGGGGCAGCGGATTCACCGTCGGCGGTATCGGCGGTGCCGGCGGCAACGGTGGCGAGGGAGGTACGGCCTCCGGCGACGGTGCGACCGGAGGGGCTGGCGGCTCCGGCGGCGCCGGCGGTGTGGGCAGTTTCTCCGATAGCCGCGGCGGCGGGATCGGTGGCAACGGTGGCGAGGGTGGCGCAGCCACCGGCGACAGCGTCACCGGCGGGGTCGGCGGCACGGGCGGCGCCGGCGGGATCGGCTCCGCGTTCGGCAGCGCCGTTGGCGGCGTAGGCGGTTCGGGCGGCGACGGCGGCACGGTCAACGGAGCCGACAGCAGCGCAGGCGACGGCGGTGCCGGCGGTACCGGCGGAATCGGTAGCTCGATGGGCGGTGGCTCCGGCAATACCGGCGGTGCGGGCGGTGACGGCGGCATGGCCACCGGAGCGGGGAGCAGCGCGGGCGACGGCGGCACCGGCGGGGCCGGCGGGATCGGCGGCGCCTTCAGCGGCCAGGACGGCGGCGACGGCGGGGCCGGCGGGCAGGGCGGCACCGCCAGCGGCGTCGGGAGCACCGCGGGCGCAGGCGGCACCGGCGGCAGCGGCGCCCTGAGCGCCGTCTTCGGCGGGCACGCCGGCGGCGACGGCGGCATCGGCGGTAACGGTGGCGACGGCATCGACGGTGGTGCCGCCAGCCACGGCGGTGCGGGTGGCGCCGGCGGCGGCAGCGGTGTCGGCAGCGGCACCAGCGGTCACGGCGGCGCCGGCGGCAACGGCGGTTCCAGCGACGGCGGCACCGGCGGCCACGGTGGCGCCGGTGGTGCGGGCGACGTCTCCGCGGGATTCGGCGCTGCCGGTGGCGGTGGCGGCGGCGGTGGTGGTGCCGGCACCGGTGGCGACGGTGGCGACGGCGGCGCCGGCGGCAATGGCGGCAGCGGCCTCGGTAATACGCCGGTGTTCAACACCACCATCCCCGCCGGCCTGGCCGGCGGTCAGGGTGGAACCGGAGGCACCGGCGGGGCGGCCAACGGCGGCATCGGCGGGACCGGTGGCACCGGCGGCGACGGTGGCCACGGCAACTTCGCGATCGGTCCCGACGGCAACTCAGCCGGCACCGGCTTCCTCGGTGGCAATGGCGGCAACGGTGGCACCGGCGGAGCCGGCGACGGTGGGACAGGTGGCGTCGGTGGTGGGGGTGGCAACGGCGGCGATGGCGCCACCCCGGCTTCCGGCGACGCTGTCCTCAGCACCGGCGGCAACGGCGGCGACGGCGGATCCGGCAGCAACACCACGTCAGGCGGCAACGGTGGGGCCGGCGGCGACGGCGGAAACGGAGCCCGCGGAGCCGCCGGTGGCGACGGCGGGGCCGGCGGCCAGGTCGGTCCGGAAGGTGACGGCAGCGGCGGAGCCGGCGGGCGTGGTGGCGACGGCAGCATCTCCACCCCCGGCCAGCCGGGCGGCGATGGCGGACCCGGCGGCGCCGATGGCACACCGGGCACCCCGGGCGCAGCCGGAACCTCCGGCGCCACTGGGTAACCGTTCCTCACCCCGCGGGCATCGCATCCGGCGGTACCGCAGCGGAGGGGATCCCTTTGCCGCCGGAATGTGTCAGCATTGACGGGTGAACCGACGGCACATCGCCCGATCTCTGGGCGCTGCGGTGGTGACCAGCGGGGCGGCGCTGCTCGGCGCATCGATCGATATCGCCCCGGCATCCGGTGCGCCTTGTCCCGACGTCGAGGTGACGTTCGCGCGCGCCACCTCCGAACCGCCCGGTATCGGCGGAGTCGGACAGGCGTTTGTCGATTCACTGCGCTCCCAAACCGGAGGAAAGGCCGTTGCGGTGTATCCGGTCAACTACCCCGCCACAGACGACTGGGCCCCATCGGCATCCGCCGGCGCCACCGATGCGAGCGCCCACGTCGAGTCCATGGCGGCGAGCTGCCCCAACACCAAGCTGGTGTTGGGCGGATACTCCCAAGGCGCGATGGTGATCGATCTGATCACCATCGCCCAAGCACCCGTTGCCGGGTTCGTCCCTGCCTCGCTATCGGCTGATGTTGCGGATCACGTTGCCGCCCTAGCTGTCTTCGGCAATCCTTCGGACAGGTATCTGGGGGCGCCGATCGACGCGGTCAGCCCCTGGTACGGGGCCAAGGCCATCGACTTGTGTGCACCCGGCGATCCGATCTGCACGCCCGGCGGTGCGCTGGCGCCCCCGACACCGGACGAGATGGTCTCCCCGGCACACCTTTCCTATCTGCAATCCCCGATGCCCGGTCAGGCCGCGACTTTCGTCGCGAGTCACCTGTAGCACTTAACTATTGCGTCGTCCGGTCAGGTTCTCCGGCGCCCAGGACGGCCAGGCCAGATCGCCGATCGGCGCGCCTCCCGCGAACTGGGCCACAATCCTGGGCCCGGCGGTGCGGGAGTTGTCGTACACCGTGGCGACATCGACCATTCCGATGGCTTTGGCGACCAACGGCCACAGCCGGTGGTAGCGCTCACGGATCTTGTCTTCGGGCACGTCGTGACCACCGGCGGCCACCCGGTAACGCACCCGCGCTACGGCGAGCTCTTCGGGGATCAGGACCGCGTGCAGCATCACGGTGTAGTCGTGGTCGCGGGCGGTGCGGATCACGTCGAGCTTGGACTGGTGGGAAAACACCGTCTCGGCGATGAACGAGCGTCGCTGTTCGATGAGCTTGGCCCAGGTCTGCGCGGCCGCCTTGGCGGCGTCGTACGCGTGGACGGCGATGGCGTCGGGCCAGCGCCGCTTGGCGATCTCGTCGGCGTTCACGAACACCGCACCCGGCAGCAACGGCGCCAACGTCAGCGCCACGAAGGTCGACTTGCCCGCGCCGTTGGGGCCGACGACCAGATCGAGCCGTCTCATGGTTGCCCGTCGGTGTCAGCGGGAAGTCTCGATGACCGTCGAGCTGCCATCCGGCCGGTACTCGACAAGTCGGCCCTGGTCGTCGAGGGCCACGGTGGTGACGCCGCGGGCGGCCAGCACGTCACCGTAGTTGGTCCGCGCCAGGCTCTCCTCAATGGACGCCGAGATCTCCGCGTTGAAAACCACGCCTTCCTCGACGGTCAACTCGCCGGTGTCCAGTTCGCCGGCCAAGGCCGCCTCGACTCTGCTGCGCGCCGCGGTCTGCAGGGCCGACACCGCACGGCCGACCCGCACCCAGTGGTCGAGCTGCTGTTTGGCCGACCTGCTTTGGCGGGCGCCCTCGGCGGCCGCACTGTCCACCAGGTCCGCGGCGAACCTGGTGACACGATCCGCAGTCTCAGGCATCAACAATCATCCCGTCTCGTAGCATATTGTAACGACCTATAGCAAAATGCTACACGCCCGTGCACACTGATGCTCATGACGATCAGCCACGACGTCAGGGCCGAGCGTGCCGCGCTCGCCGAGTCGTTGACCCAGGCCGGTGCAGCGGGTCGCACCGCGTGCGGTGAGTGGACGGCGCTGGAGCTGGCGGCCCACCTCGTCGGGGAAGAACGTATCGGGGGCGCAACGACTTTCATCGCCAGATCCCTGGTGGCGCGTGGCGTTGCGGTAAGGGGTACGCCGAAAATGGTCGAGAACGCCATCCGCATCGAACGCGGTCGCGGCTTCGCCGAACTCGTCGACCGGCTGCGTCGCCCCATTCCGGGGCTGCTGCTGCGGCCTCGAGTCGCGCCGTTGTCGCTGTTCGAGTACTGGACGCATCACGACGACCTCATCGGCCACCACGGTTTCGCCCATCCGGCGCCGGCCACACTTGTGCACGCGCTTCCGCTGCTGCTGCGTTATCAACTCAAGAAGCTGCCCACCGGAATCCGGGTGACGGTCATCCCCGCCGAGGGGGACTCCCAGTGGTCCGTCGGCCCCGCGTCGGGGCCCACGGTGACGCTGGCCGGCACCTGCGCGGACCTGGTGCGATGGCTGTCGGGACGACGAGCGCGCACCGACGTCACAGTCAGCGGTGAGGACGCTCATGTGCAGGCGCTCGGCGCCTTCGGGGGCCACGTGTGACGTCAGACCGGTCGATTCCAGATCAGCGCGTACCGGAACATCGGCAGCTGTTGCCAGCGCGCGCCGGGTAGCACCCCGGCACAGCGCCGAACCTGCGCGTAGGTGTGCGCAGGTGGCCACACTGTCGGGGCGCTGTGCTCCCAGTAGCCGCGCCGCCACGACAGCCACCGGTGCTGAATCGCGCCCAGTACGTTGAGGGCAAAGTCTTTGGGCCGGCTGGATCGCGCCAGGCCGATCACCACCAGGACACCGCCCGGGGCCGTGAGGTCAGCCAAACGTTGCAGCGCGGCAGGCAGATCGGGCAGGTGATGCAGGGCCGCGACCGACGCCACAACGTCGAATCGCCGGTCGAAGCCGTAGGTCATGACGTCGCCGAGAATCCACTCGATATCGCCCCGCTCACGGCGCGTCGAATCCAAGACGCAGTCGTCGACATCGATCCCCACGACATCGGGGAGGCGTCGGCGGAGATCGGCCGCCAACAAGCCGTTTCCGGTACCGACATCCAGCGCCGAGCGCGCCCGCGCGGGGACCGCGTCAAGCACGATCTGGTGATAGTGGATGTTGTGATTCCAGCGCGGCCGTTGAGGTTTGCGCATCACCCAACTGTAGGGGCTGTCGCGGCCTTCGCTCGCGGTGAACACCCGGGTCCGCCGATGGCGCTGGTGATACACACGCATCCATGACCACCGCCACCGACATCGAGTACCAGGCAGACGGCAAAACGATGATCGGCCGTGTTGCCGTGCCGGCCGGCCAGGGCCCATGCCCCGCAGTTCTCATCGCGCACGAGGGCCCCGGTCACCCCCACGTCGACGTCATCGAGGTCCCCGGGCTGCGCTTTGATGCGCTGTCCACGCAGCGGTCCTGGCGGGCGATGCTCGACCTGTTCGACGAGACGTTCCGCTGACGATCGCTCAGCGGATCGCCAGGCCGGTCAGTGCCCGTGAGATGACCAGCCGCTGAATCTCGCTGGTGCCTTCGAAGATGGTGAAGATCTTGGCGTCGCGGTGCATCCGTTCGACCGGGTAGTCGCGGGTGTAGCCGTTGCCGCCGAGGATCTGGATGGCCTCGTCGGTGACGTATACGGCGGTCTCGCTGGCGAACAGTTTGGCCATCGAGCCTTCCGCGTTGTCGAAGGCCATCCCGTTGCGCGCCATCCAGCCCGCCCGCCAGACCAGCAGCCGGGCCGCATCGATACGGCTTTTCATATCGGCCAGTTTGAATGCGACGGCCTGGAACTCGCCGATCTTGCGGCCGAACTGCTCACGCTGGCAGGCGTATTCGAGGGCATACTCGTAGGCGGCGCGCGCCACCCCCACCGCCATCGCCCCGACCGTCGGGCGTGTGCGTTCGAAGGTCTTCATCGCGGCCTGTCCCCCCGCGGACGATCCGGACTTGACACGCGCGACGCGTTCTTCGAACTTCTCCCGGCCACCGAGGATCAGATCCTCGGGCAGGCGGACGTTATCGAGGACGATCTCGGCGGTGTGTGAGGCGCGGATGCCGTGCTTCTTGAACTTCTGTCCCTGGGCCAGCCCGGGAGTGTCGGGCGGGAGGATGAACGTGGCTTGTCCGCGCGAGCCCAGCTCCGGATACACCGACGCGACCACGATGTGCACGTTGGCGATACCGCCATTGGTGGCCCAGGTCTTGGTGCCGTTGAGCACCCATTCACGGGTCGCCTCGTCGTAGTGGGCCCGCGTCCGGATGGCGCCGACGTCGGAGCCGGCGTCGGGTTCGGAGGAACAGAAGGCGCCGAGCTTGGGTTCCTCGGCGGTGCCGAACATCTCCGGGAGCCACTGGCCCAACTGTTCGGGAGTTCCGTTGCCCGCCAGGGCCGCCGCGGCCAGGCCGGTGCCCAGGATCGACAGCGCGATGCCCGCATCACCCCAGAACAGCTCCTCGAACACCGTCAGGATGCCCAGCCCGGAGGGTTCGGCGGCCTGGGCGATGAACAGGTCGGGCGAGTACAGACCGATCTTGGCGGCCTGCTGGATGACGGGCCACGGCGTCTCCTCGCGCTCGTCCCATTCGGCGGCGGCCGGGCGGACGACCTCGGCGGCGAACTGGTGCACCCAATCGCGCACCTCGATCACGTCGTCGCTGGGCTGTACTGAGAACGACATTGTTGCTCCCCCTGATATGTCTTCGTTTGCAGGTCATGCGGTGTTCGGGCGGCCCCACCCGGCCGGTGCACAGCCCGCGCAGGCGCCGACGAGTGGCATCGCCGGTTCCAGTCTCACCGCACCGGGAGCACAATCGCTTGGCCGCGCGGGGTGAATTCTGCCAGTAATTCATACTGACGGAATGAGTATTGATGCGGCGCGTTCGCCGCTGGTCCCGCCCGGTACCGCAGCCGCGCTCTACCGCATACTGCACACCGCCACCACCGACATCGTGGATGCCGTGGCCACCCAGCTGCCGATCTACGCCGAAGTCCTGCACGGTGAACTGGGCACCCGCGCCCAGGCCGCCATCAACACCATGTTGGGCGGTTTCCTCGGTACGGCTTGCGGGCCCGGGCCGGACCGGCAAACCGTCGACCTTGCGGCAGTGCAGCAAGCGGCCTTCAACCTGGGCCAATACGAGGCGCACATCGGGCGGCCCATCGACTCGCTCAACGCCGCGTTCCGGCTCGGAGCCCGTGTCGCCTGGCGGCATTGGAGCACCATCGTGCAGGACCACGACATGAACACCGCGGATATCGTGCGCTTCGCCGAGTTGCATTTCGACTACCTGGACGATCTGGCCGACGCATGCGTCAGCGGCCACGCCGACGAACTGGCCACCGCGAGCTGGCGACGCCAGCGCCAGCGCGAACAGCTCGCCGAGCAGCTGCTGCTGGGCGCCGGCCGCGAGGAGATCGTCGAAAGTGCCCGGCTGGCGGGCTGGCCGGCGCCGGACACCATGCTGGCGATCGTCCTTCTCCGCGCCGATAGCCACAATGTCGTCCCGTTGCTCGACGACCGCACGTTGCGTGCGGGCGACGACCTGCTGCCCGGCCCCGAACGTTCCGGTTTAACTACGCTCTTGACGCCGGTCACGGCCGCGGCACCGCGGACCGTTCTGCTGCGTCGCCTCGCCGGTGTCCATGCGGCGGTAGGCCCCGAACAGCCGTGGCAAGACGTCAAGTACTCCGCGGCGCTGGCTATTCGCGCGTGGAAGCACTGCGCGTCGGAGTCGTGGCCCATCGACACCGAGCAATCGCTGGGGGCATTGGTGATTCACGCCGACGCCCAGACCCGGGAGCGGCAACGCGCCGCCGCGCTGGCGCCATTCGACCACCTGCGAAGCGGCACCCGGCAACGCTACGAGGAAACGCTGCGCGCCTGGCTGTTGCACCAGGGCCGCCGCGAGAGCGTCGCTCAGCACCTGTTGCTGCACACCCAGACGGTGCGCTATCGGATGGACCGGATCCGCGAGATCCTCGGTGAGGACCTGAACGATCCCGATCGCGTCCTGGATCTGGTGATCGCCCTGGCGTGATGCAATCTCTGCCTAGGATTGCCGTCATGGCATCGCGCGACATCGACACGGGGGCAGCGTGATCGCCTTCGTCTGCGCCATGGCGATGGAGCTGCGGCCACTGCGCCGCCACCTCAGACTTCGTCGGACCGATCTGGGGTACGCCGGCCGTATCGGCGAGCGCGCGGTGATCGCCATCGTCACCGGGATCGGCACGGCACGCGCGCGGACGGCCACGGCCCGGCTCTTTGACGCGGTCGACATCGAGCGGGTGATCGTCGTGGGCATCGCCGGCGCTATCGAGAACGCCACCCCGATCGGCACACTGGTCATACCGGAACTGGTTCTGGACAGCGCTGACGGCTCGGTGTACCGGCCCGGCCCACTCGATCCCGTTGAGGCACACGGGACGATATGGACCACCGACGAGTTGGTCCTCGACCCCGCCGCACATGCCGACCTGCGGGCCCGTGGCGTCGTCGCGCTCGACATGGAGACCGCCGCGATCGCAGGCATCTGCGAAACCCGCTGTGTGCCTTGGTCGGTGGTGCGTGCGATCAGTGACCGCGCCGGCGACGGCAGTGTCGATGCGCAGATCGCCGGGCTCGGCCGGCCCGACGGCAGGGCCGATATTCCTGCGGCGATCCGCTATCTGCTCCGGCATCCCGGCGCCCTCCCCCGGCTGATCCGGCTGGCACACGGAAGCACGCTGGCGGCCAACCGGGCCGCCGCGGCGGCCGTGAAGGCCGTCGACCAACAGCGTGGGTGACGCTGGCCACTCGCCACGAATCCGGTCAAGGTAGCGTGCGGTCATGCCAGATCGCAATCGCCAATTCCTGCTGAGCGAGCGCCCCAGCGGGCGCATCGGCCCCGACACCTTCTCCCTCACCGAAGCGGCGATCCCCGAGATCGGCGACGGCGAGGCGCTGGTGCGTGTCCAGTGGATCTCGCTCGATCCCACCAACCGGGCCTGGATCAACGACATGCCCAGTTACCTGCCACCGGTCGGTATCGGCGAGGTGATGCGCGCCGGTGGCCTCGGTGTGGTGATCGCGTCGAACAACCCGGCCTTCCCGGTCGGCCAGACGGTCTCGGGTTTCGTCGGCTGGCAGGAATACGTCGTCATCTCCGAGAACACCATGCTGATGCCGATCGAGATCGCCGACGGCGTCTCCCCCAGCGCCTACCTCGGTGCGCTCGGGATGACCGGGGTCACCGGCTGGGTCGGCATCCGCGAGATCGGCAAACCGCAGCCCGGTGAGACGGTTGTCATCTCCGCAGCGGCCGGGGCGGTCGGGTCGGTGGCCGGCCAACTCGCCAAAGCGTCCGGTGCGCGCGTCGTCGGTATCGCCGGCGGACCGGAGAAGTGCGCCCTGCTCACCGAGCAACTCGGCTTCGACGCCGCCGTGGACCATCGGGCCGAGGATTGGGCCGATCAGCTGGCCGCGGCGACACCCAACGGCATCGACGTCGATTTCGAGAACGTCGGCGGCGACATCATGGACGCCATCTTCGCGCGCCTGAACATCCGTGCCCGGGTCGCGTTGTGCGGCTTGATCTCCGGCTACAACGACGCCGACCCGCCGCCCGGCCCCAAAGCATTCGCGAACCTGCTGGTGCAGCGGGCGACGGTGCAGGGCTTCATCATCCTCGACCACTTCGACAAGGCCCCCGAGGCGACCACCGAGATCGCCGGGTTGATCGCCGCGGGCAAGCTGACGCCGCTGGAGACGGTGGTGGACGGCTTCGAGCAGCTGCCGACCGCGATCAACATGCTGTTCGACGGCAAGAACGTCGGCAAGCTCGTCGTGAAGGTGTCCGACTGACGCTTCGCCGCCACCCAGCGGCGAAATTGCATACAGGTAGCCAAAGTTCGAGTGGCAACGTCCCTGGCTGCAATCTCGGCACTTAGGGTTCGAGCACCAGCTTCCCGGTCATCCGGCCGGTCTGGCTGAGCTGGTGGGCCTCCTCGGCGCTGGTCAGCGGCAGCCTCTGCGCGATCGCCACCCGCAGCGTGCCGGCGGCGATCGCGTCCACCAGCGGCTCCAGGCGCGCGCCGGTCGGTCTGCCCAGCAGACTCTTGGACTTGAACGGGGGCAGCAGAACCTGCGCGGCGGCGCCGGGTTCGTCGCCGGCCACCATGATGTGCCGGCCGCGCCGCGACAGCAGGGCCCGGCAGCCGAAACCCGAATAGCTGCCCACACAGTCGACGATGACATGAAACGGGCCGTGCTCTCGCGCCTGCTCCAGCGGGTCGGCGTGGCGGTAGTCCAGCACCACATCGGCCCCCAGATCCTCCACGATCGTGACGTTGTCCGTCGAGCAGACCCCGGCCACGAAGGCGCCCTCCAGCTTGGCGATCTGCACGGCGAGCTGGCCGACCCCACCGGAGGCCCCCAGCACCAGGACCCGTCGCTCATCGGGCTGTGCGGCGCGGATCCGGCCCAGCTCCACCACCGACATCCACGCGGTGACACCGGGAATGGGCAGGGCGCCGGCGACGGCGATGTCTACCGAATCCGGAAGCCGGCAGAGCTGGTCTTCGCGCACCAGCACGGTGTCGGCATACGAACCCCGCTGTCCGCGCGCGAAATTCGTGCCGCCCACCACGCGGTCACCGGGCCCGACGCGGGTCACCCCGGGGCCGATGGCGTCGACGACGCCGGCGAAGTCGACGCCGACCACCACCGGCGGTTTGGGCCCCAGCAGGCGCGCCGCCAGTCGTAGCGGACCGGAGCTGCGCATCTTCCAGTCCACCGGGTTGACCCCGATGGTCTGAACCGACACCACGACTTCGCCGCGCCCCGGCACGGGCGTGGGCAACTCCAGCAGTTCCAGCCGCTCCCCTACCGTCCAGCTTCGCTGCGCCATGGCTTTCATGCAGCTCAGCCTAGGTCGGTCAGTCTGCGGCGGCGGCCAGTGCGGCGTTGAACGTCTTGCTGGGCCGCATCACCGCGGCGGTCAGCTCGGCGTCCGGCTTGTAGTAGCCACCGATATCGGCCGGCGCACCCTGCACCGCGCCCAGCTCGGTGATGATGGCCTCCTCGTTGGCGGCCAGTGAGTCCGCCAGCGCGGCAAAGTGTTTGGCCAGCGCTTCGTCCTCGGTCTGGGCGGCCAGCTCCTGCGCCCAGTACATGGCGAGGTAGAACTGGCTGCCCCGGTTGTCGAGCTCACCGGTCTTGCGCGACGGGCTCTTGTTGTTGTCCAGCAGTTTACCGATCGCCCCGTCCAGCGTCTTGGCCAGAATCGTGGCCTGCGGGTTGTCGGCCTTGCGGCCCAGGTCGTCCAGGCTGGCGCCCAAGGCCAGGAACTCGCCCAGCGAATCCCAGCGCAGGTGGTTCTCCTCCACCAGCTGCTTGACGTGCTTGGGCGCCGAACCGCCGGCCCCGGTCTCATACAGCCCGCCGCCGGCCATCAGCGGCACGATGGACAGCATCTTGGCGCTGGTGCCCAATTCCAGGATCGGGAACAGGTCGGTGAGGTAGTCGCGCAGGATGTTGCCGGTGGCGGCGATGGTGTCCAGGCCGCGGATCAGCCGCTCGCAGGTGTAGCGCATGGCCCGCACCTGCGACATGATCTGGATGTCCAGACCCTCGGTGTCGTGATCCTTGAGGTAGGTCTGGACCTTCTTGATCAGCTCGTTCTCGTGCGGCCGGTACGGGTCCAGCCAGAACACCACCGGCATCCCGGACAGCCGCGCCCGGGTGACGGCGAGTTTGACCCAGTCGCGGATCGGCGCGTCCCGCACGATCGGCATCCGCCAGATGTCGCCGGCTTCGACCCGCTGGCTCAGCAACACCTCGCCGGTGGTCAGGTCGACGATGTTGGCCACACCGTCCTCGGGGATCTCGAACGTCTTGTCGTGGCTGCCGTACTCCTCGGCCTTCTGGGCCATCAGGCCGACGTTGGGAACGGTGCCCATGGTCGCCGGGTCGAAGGCGCCGTTGGTCTTGCAGAAGTTGATGATCTCCTGGTAGATGCGGGCGAAGGTGGACTCCGGGTTGACGGCCTTGGTGTCCTTCTGCCGTCCGTCGGCGCCGTACATCTTGCCGCCGGCCCGGATCATCGCCGGCATCGACGCGTCCACGATCACGTCCGAGGGCGAGTGGAAGTTCGAGATGCCGTTGGCCGAGTCGACCATCGCCAACTCGGGACGGTGCTCGTGGCAGGCGTGCAGGTCCTCGATGATCTCCTCACGCTGCGAGGCGGGCAGCGACTCGATCTTGTCGTAGAGATCGACCAGCCCGTTGTTGACGTTGACGCCCAACTCGTCGAAGAGCTGCTGGTGCTTGGCGAAGGCGTCCTTGTAGAAGACCTTCACCGCGTGCCCGAACACGATGGGGTGGCTGACCTTCATCATCGTGGCCTTGACGTGCAGCGAGAACATCACGCCGGTCTTGCGCGCGTCCTCCATCTGCTCCTCGTAGAACTCGCGCAGCGCCTTCACGCTCATGTACATGCTGTCGATGATGTCGCCGTCCAGCAGTGAGACCTGCGGCTTGAGCACGGTCGTCTTGCCGCTGTCGGCGACCAGTTCCATCTTGACGCCGCGGGCGCGGTCCACGGTCATCGACTGCTCACCGTGGTAGAAGTCGCCGTGCTTCATGGTGGCCACGTGGGTGCGCGACGCCATCGACCACTCACTCATGCTGTGCGGGTGCTTACGCGCGTACTCCTTGACCGCCTTGGGCGCCCGGCGGTCTGAGTTCCCTTCCCGCAGAACCGGGTTCACCGCACTACCGAGCACGCTCGAGTAGCGCTTGCGGATCTCCTCTTCTTCCTCGGTTTTGGGATTCTCCGGGAAATCCGGCACCTGGTAGCCCTTGCCCTGCAGCTCGCGGATCGCGGCCACCAGTTGCGGTACCGAAGCGCTCACGTTGGGCAGCTTGATGATGTTGGTGTCCGGCTGCTGGGTCAGCTTGCCGAGCTCGGCGAGGTTGTTCGGCACCCGCTGGTCCTCGGTGAGCTGATCGGGGAACTCGGCCAGGATGCGCGCCGCCACCGAGATGTCACTGGCCTTGACGTCGATGCCGGCCGGTTCGGCGAACGTTCGCACAACGGGCAGGAACGCGTAAGTCGCCAGCAGCGGCGCCTCGTCGGTCAGCGTGTAGATGATGGTCGGCTGCTCGGCGCTCATGCTTTGCTCTCCCGGCGTCACTGTCGATCACGATGTTTGCGGCGATCCGCGTTGTCACGGCGGCTACCAGTATCGCGTGACGCGCTGCGACACACGCGCCGGGGTTGTCTATTTTCGGGCTGAACGGGCTTACCTGGTCGCCTCGACGAAGTATCCCCGCGGCGCGTCCGGCTCGTCTGCCCGCGCCACCGGCGCAAACCACCGGTTCCACCGGGTACCCGGTTCGGCCACGTCGGTCACCACGGCCGACCAGCCGAGGTCTTCTGCCAATGCCCCCGGTGTGTCCGAGCCGAACAGCCATGGTGAGCCCTGGCGGGCCATGGATTGCAGCAGCGGGGCCATAAAGGCCGCGTCCAGCAGTGTCTTGCCGACGACGTCGTACAGCAGCACCGAGCCGGGCGCCGAGAGCGCGTCGACGCGTCGAAACAGCGTGCGCACGGCGTCTTCGTCGAGGTATTGCAGCAGGCCTTCGACAAGCCAGACGCTCGGTGTCCTCGCGTCGAAGCCCCCCGCCAGCAGTGCGCCGGGCCAGTCGTCGGCGAGGTCGATGCCGATCGGCACCCGCCGACAGCGTGGCTGGTGATCGGCCAGCAGATCCGCTTTGGCTTGGATCACCGCCGGTTGGTCCACCTCGTAGACGGTGGTGTGCTGGGGCCAGGACAGCCGGTAGGCCCGGGCATCCATGCCGGCGGCCAGGATGACGACCTGCGTGATCCCCGCGCGCAGCAGGGCCTCATCCCAGAAGCGGGTGCGGACCACGATTTGCCAGGTGGATTGTTCCCCGGCCCCGGCCACCGCCGCGGCCAGCATCCGCTGGCCCTGCTCCCCCGCCAATCGGTCCGCGAACGGGTCGCTGAACAAGGCGTCGTCGCGGGCCGATTCCTTGGCGCGGATCGCGGCTACCAGGATGGCGGTGCCGGCCACCGCTTCGCGGGTGCGGTACATGACGCCATCATGTGGGACGAGGTGCGCGGTCGGCTTGGATATTTTTGCCGCTCACCCCGGGCCCTCACATGAGATCGACGTGGCCGGGCAGCCACGAGCGTCGCCGCAGGTATTGGGTCGGGGTGGTCGCCGTGAAGGACCGAAACTCGCGCACGAAGTGCGCCTGATCGAAGTACCCGAGCTCCGCCGCGATCTCAGCACCACCTGTCTCGGCGGTGTCCAGGCGCCTCAACGCAGCCTGCAGGCGGCGAACCCGCACGTAGGCCTTGGGGGTCAGCCCGACCTGTGCGCGGAACAGGGCGATCAGCCGCTTGGGCGACAGTCCGGTAAGCTCGACGGCGTCAGCGACGCGCATCGACGGGGTGCGCTCGACACCTTCCATCACCGCGGACACATCGGGATGCGGCGGAAAAGCGTCAGGCCGCATGCGGTTCAGCAGGAACGCCTCGAGCAGGCGGACCCGGGCGGCAGCCGTCGGGGCGTGTGTCAATCCGTCGCGCAGGATCGTCGCCTCGCGGCCCCACAACTCGGCGAGGCCGACGCAGGAATCGGTCAACTCTCCCAGCGGCATTCCCACGAAGGGCAAAGCACCACCCGGCCGAAAGTGAATCGTCATGACCGTCTGCGCGGAGTCGATGCCGGTCACGTAGGACGCGGTGCCGGCGCCGGCTATGAACGCGGGCGGCACGCTCAGCCGGGTGTGACCGTCCACATCGAAGAAATCCACGTCCGGCCGGCCGCTGACATCGATGATGATGGTCGCCGCGCCGCGCGGCAGCGCTCGGCTGCGGTGGGTGCCGCCCCCGCCGCGGTCCCAGTACCCGAAGAAGTCGATGTGGTCGGCCAGCGGTGCACAGGGCCGATACCGTCTCGGGCTCGGCACGCTCATCGGTCCCCGGGTGGCTCGATCAGGTTACGGAAGCTGGTCGCCGGATGGGTCGACGCGCCGGCAGCGCGAACCCGCCCGGCCAGCGTGCTGTCCGAGGTGACGACGGTGATCTCGGCCGGTCGGTCATCGATACCGATCAGGCGCACGATCTCGTCGTCGGCCGAGTTGGGCCCGGCGCGGGGCGCCTCACCGATCTGCACCACCGCGGATCGGATCGGCGGGGACATCGGGTGCTCGAACACCACCGTGACCTGCCGTCCCTCGGCCAGTGCCCAGCGTTCGAGCTGTGCGACCAACCGGTCCATCGCCCCGCGACGGTCCCGCCACCAGCCGTCCGGGCGCGCACCGATCACGTTCATCGCGTCAACGATCCACCGCACGCCTCCGACGGTACGGTGCAGAAATGAGCCTGGTCACCTATGAGCTGAACGACCACGTCGCGACCATCACCCTCAACCGCCCCGACGCGCGCAACGCCATCAACGGCGCATTGCGCACCGACCTCAACGCCGCCTGGGACCGGTTCCGCGACGATGTCGATGCCTGGGTCGGGATCCTGACCGCCAATGGCGATGTCTACTGCGCGGGCGCCGACCTCAAGGACGGCGAGGGTTCGGTCGGGACGTTCGGCGGCACGTTCTGGGAAAAGCCGACGGTCAACTCCTTCGAGTCCGGCATGGAGCTGTTCAAGCCGACCATCGCCGCGGTGCACGGGCCGTGTGTGGGCTACGGGCTGACCGGGGTGTTGTTCTGCGACTTCGTGATTGCCAGCACCGACGCGGTGTTCTGCTACCCGGAGGTGACGATCGGGGTTCCCACCATCGTCGGAGCCATCCGGTTGCCGCAGCGGCTGGGGTGGGCCAACGCCATGGAGTTGCTGTTGACCGGACAGCCGATGAGTGCGCAACGGGCCAAGGAGGTCGGCCTGGTGTGGAAGCTTGTCGAGCCCGATGAGTTGCAGTCGACCGCCCGGCAGTGGGCCCACACCCTGACACAGGCCGCTCCGCTGGCGCAGCGGGCAACCAAGGAGGTCGCGTGGCGCAGTGCCGATATGGGTTGGACCGAATCGGTGCGGTTCGGGGAGACCATGCGCAAGGTAGCCGGAGCGACCGAGGACGTCAGCGAGGGACTGCGCGCCTGGCAGGACAAGCGCCGGCCGGACTGGCGGGGTCGCTGACCCGCGCCTGATCCCGCCGAGATTGCAGCCAGGTACGCCACCACTCGGACTTTTCGTCCCACGATGCATTCTCGCGGCGTGGCGGGTGGCCGGCGTCGCGACCGGCTGATCCGGGCGATTCTCGCCGGCGTGCGAGACGCGCGGCGAACGACCTAGCCCAGTGCTGCCAGTGCCGCGTCGTAGTTGGGCTCCTGGGCGATTTCGGGCACCAGCTCGGTGTAGGCGACCTTGCCGTCAGCCCCGATCACCACGACCGCCCGCGCCAGCAGCCCGGCCATCGGACCGTCGGCGATGGTGACGCCGTAGTCGCCGCCGAAGCTGTCCCGGAACGCCGAGGCGGCCTTGACGTTCTCGATTCCTTCGGCGCCGCAGAACCGGCTCTGTGCGAACGGCAGGTCGTTCGACACGCACAGCACGGTGGCCCCGCTGGCCGCGGCGCGCTCGTTGAAGGTACGCACGCTGGTCGCGCACACCGGGGTGTCGATGGACGGGAAGATGTTGAGCAGCATCGCCTTGCCGTCGAACTGCCCGCTGCTGACAGCGCCGAGGTCGGTGCCGGTCAACGTAAACGCGGGAGCCGAAGCCCCCACCGCGGGCAGGTCACCAACCGTATTGATCGCATTTCCACGCAACGTAATCTGTGCCATGCACCTAGTCTGCCAAGCCCGCTCGGCGGCCACCGAGGCAGGTGTCCCGTTGTGGCGCTACCGCATCCGCAGGGTGCCGTCGAGGTAGTCGTCGCGGCAGGCCAGCCGGGCGAGTTTCCCGCTGGTGGTGCGCGGGATGCTACCGGCCGGTAGCAGCAGCACGTCAGCGACAGACACGCCGTGCCGGCGCTGCACCGCCGAGCGGATCGCCTCCAGCGCCGGCCCCGGATCGGTGCGGCTGGTGCCGGCCGCGCGTTCGGCGACAACCACAAGCCGTTCCCCGTCGCCGGGTCGATCGGCCGCCGGGACGGTGAACGCGGCCACATATCCGCGCCGCACCGTCGAGGTGGCCGCGGCAACGGTGGCCTCCACGTCCTGCGGGTAGTGGGCGCGCCCGTCGATGGTGATCAGATCCGCGATGCGCCCGGTGACGAAGAGCTCGCCGTCGAGATAGCAGCCCAGGTCACCGGTCCGCAGCCAGGTGCCGTCGAGCGAGGACCCACCGGCGTGACCGCCCGTTTCCAGGGTCGCGCGCAGGCGCGCCTGAAACACCGTACGGCTGTCCTGCGCCCGCCCCCAATAACCGCGGCCAACGTTGTTGCCCTGTAACCAGATTTCACCGACCCGGCCGTCGGGCAGTTCGGCGCCGTCGGCGTCCACGATCACTGCCCATAGGCTGCGCGCCACCTGACCGCAGCCCACGTGGGCCACTGCGCTCGGGGATTCGGCGTCGACACCGACCGCCCGGCCGACGGCCAGCTCCGCACGATCGAGGTACACCACGGCCGGTTCGGCGTCGGGTGCGATGGTCGCGACGAACAGGGTCGCTTCGGCGATGCCGTAGGACGGCTTGAAGGCGGTGCGTGGCAGCCCGAAGCCCGCGAACACGTCGGTGAAGGTTCTGATCGCCTCGATGCTGACCGGTTCGGAGCCGATGATCATCACCACGTTGGCCAGGTCGACATCGGCGCCTGCAGCCGGTACTCCGCGCTGCGCGGTCCATTCGTAGGCGAAGTTGGGAGCCGCGGTGACCGCGCGCCCTGTGCGCGATGTCTCCGACAGCGCCTGAATCCAGCGCTGTGGCCGGCGGATGAACGCGGTCGGCGACATCAGGGTGGAATGACCGCCATAGACCGCCGGGAATCCGATCATGGACAGACCCATGTCGTGGTACAGCGGTAACCAGCTGACCCCGTGGGTATTCCGGTCCAGCAGGTCGATGGACAGGATCATCTGCAGCAGGTTCGTGCCGACCGCACGGTGGGTGACTTCGACGCCCACCGGGGGCCGGGTCGACCCCGAGGTGTACTGCAGGTGCGAGACGGCGTTGACGTCGAGTTCCACCGGCGCGAACGTCTCCCCCGCCGCGTCCGCGACGTCATCGATGATGATGACCTGCGGCCGCCGCGGCGGTGGGTGCATGGTCAGGAACGCCTCGACAGCCTGCCGTCCCGCGGTGGTGGTCAGCACCGCGGCCGGTGTCGCGTCGCCGAGCGCGGTGGACAGCCGCTCGGCGTGACCCGGCAGTTCCGGGGCGAACAGTGGCACCGCGATCGTGCCGGCCTTGACGGCGGCGAAGAATCCGGCGATGTAATCCAGGCCGGGTGGGGCAAGGATCGCCACGCGGTCGCCCGGGTCGGTGCAGCGCTGCAGTTGCGCGCCGATGGCACGGAGCTGGACGCCGAGCTGAGCCCAGGTCAGTTGGTCCACCTGCGGCTGGTCCGACCCGGTGTAGTCCAGGTAGCGGTAGGCCACCATGTCGCCGACGTGGGCGATGTTGCGGTCGATCAGCGAGATCAACGTGACACCGGGCGGCACCACGATGCCGCCGCGGGCGTCCAGGCAGTCTTCGATCCGAAACAAGCCCTCGGGCGCCTGACTGCTCATGGTTGCGAGCCTAAGGTCCGACGTCAGGTGCTCGGCTCGCTGATCTTGACCAGCATCTTGCCGATATTGGAGCCGCTGAACAGCCCGTTGAGGGCGTCCACGCAGGATTCGATTCCCTCCCAGACGGTTTCGCGGTGAACCAACCGGCCCTCCTGCTCCCACGCGCGAAGTGCGGCGAAGGCTTCATCAAAGCGACCCCACTGATCGAGCGCGTTGAATCCCTGCATGAGCGCCGTCTTGGACAGCAGGTTCACATAGTTGTGCGGGCCCGGATGCTCCCCGGTCAGATAGCTGGAGATCACCCCGCACAGCACCACGCGGGCCCGCTGCGCCAGCCGGCCCAGCACCGCGTCCAGAATCGGTCCACCCACGTTGTCGAAGTAGACGTTGACGCCACGCGGGCAGTGCTGCTTGAGCGCCGCGTTCAGGTCGCCGGCTCGGTAGTCGATGCAGGCATCGAATCCGAAGTCCTCGACCACCGCGCGGCACTTGTCCGGGCCGCCGGCGATCCCCACCACCCGCGCGCCGGCGATCTTGGCGATCTGCCCGGCCACCGAACCGGTGGCACCCGCGGCCGCCGACACCACCACCGTTTCGCCGGGCTGGGGTTGGCCGATGCCGGTCATGCCGAAATACGCGGTCGCCCCGGTCGGGCCGTACACCGACATGATCGCCAGTTGATCGGTCTCACCGGGGATCGGCGTGCTGAACAGGTCATCGCGGATGAGCACATACTCCTGAAACCCGGTCAGTGTGGTGACCACGTCGCCCACCGCATACGCGTCACACCGCGAGGCCACCACCTCGCCTATTCCGGCCGCCCGGATCACCTCGCCGAGCTGCACGGGCGGCAGATAACTGGGCTGGTCATCGAGCCAGGTCCGGGCGGCGGCATCGATTCCGACGTAGGTGGTGCGCAGCAGCGCCTCCCCCTCGGCGGGCTCCGGCATGGGTGAGGTCACCAGTTCGGTGTCGCCGGCTTTGACCAGTCCATTCGGCCGTTGTCGCAGCACGACCTGCAGATTCGTCTGGGTCACGACGCCGAAAATACCGAAAGCCCAGGCCGCTGTGGGTGATTAAGGCCCGATCGCGTCCCGTGTTGAGCCGCAGCCATCGGTAGCCGCTATCGTGCAGGGATGGCTGAATTGAATCGCCGCAGTGTCATGTTGATGATGGGCCTTGGTGCGGCCGCCGCGGCGGCCCCGCTGCCCAGGGTGCAGGCGGCGCCGTCCGGCAATGCCGGGTCCGGCGGCTTTCTCTTCCACGACGAGTTCGACGGCCCCGCCGGCTCTGCGCCGGATCCCTCCCGATGGTCGATCTCCAACCACCGGACCCCGATCAAGAATCCGGTGGGTTTTGACCGGCCGGAGTTCTTCGGGCAGTACCGCGACAGCCGTCAGAACGTCTTCGTCGACGGCAACTCGAACCTGGTGATCCGGGCGACCCACGACGGCGACGCGTACTTCGGCGGGCTGGTGCACGGCAACTGGCGCGGTGGTTTGGGGACCACCTGGGAAGCCCGGATCAAGCTGAATTGCCAGACCGGTGGTTGCTGGCCGGCCTGGTGGTTGTCCAACGACGACCCGGGCCGTGAGGGTGAGATCGACCTGATGGAGTGGTACGGCAACGGCGAGTGGCCGTCGGGAACCACCGTGCACGCCGACCCGTTCGGCACCGCTTTCGAAACCCAGCCGATCGCGGTCGACGGAGGCTGGCACACCTGGCGGGTCACCTGGGACCAGAACGGCATGTACTTCTGGCAGGACTACGTCACCGGCAAGGAACCGTATTTCACCGTTCCCGCGGTCGGCATCGAGGACCTCGAAGAGCCGGTGCGCAAATGGCCGTTCAGCGACCCGGACTACACGGTGTTCCCGGTGTTGAACCTGGCCGTCGGGGGTTCCGGCGGTGGTGACCCTGCGTCGGGCAGCTACCCGGCCGAGATGCTCATCGACTGGGTACGCGTCTTCTGACGGCGGCGCGCTGCACCGCAAGCGGCACGTCGATTTCGGTATCGCGGTCGATGAATCCCGACACCCTGAGCCGGTGTCCGCGTCCGGAAACCGCTGCCCGCCTGACTCGCTGCGGGCACTAAAAGGGTGACTCGTGCAGCAGCAGGCTCAACATGATGTAGACCGACGAGGCCAGCAGGTTCAGCGCGGTGAGTACCAGCGCGGCCACCACCAACGCCTGAACGGCGTGACGCTTGACCCGGCTGATTTTGGCGCGGCGCTGCTGCAGGCGCGTCGCCGTGACGAACACCGCGAACCGCACCTCGGCCAACTCGTCGGACGTGGCGTCGGTGCCTGCGCTGATCGCACGCAGGCGCGCCGGCGAGATGTCGACACCGACCCGGGAGAAGCGTCGACTCAGGCGCCGCGCGCGGCGCCTGCCGAGAGCCTGCTCTGCTGTGGGTGATCCAAAACCGCCGTCCCACAAGTTTGACGGCGCCGCCATAGCCAAAGAGTCTAGAGGTCAGCCGCAACTCGGGTGTGGGAGTTGAACGTTTGGCGCTAGCGGCTCGCGGTCTCGTCGACCTCGTCCTGGTACTTCTTCGCCATGTGCTCGATGGCCTGCAGCTGCGTCTGGGCCAGGCCGTCGCGCACGTCGCTGGCGCGCGCAGCGGCATCCAGCGTCGGTTGCGCCTGGCCCTGAAAGTGCGGGATCACCTCGGCGGCGAACAGCTCCGCGGAGCGTTTGGTGGCCGCCGGGTTGGCCCACTCGTGCCCCATCTGCAGCATGCAGCCGAATCCGCCGGACTGATCCCACATGCGCTGCACCTGCTCACGGGCTCGCTCCGGTGTCCCGATGATGCCGGCGCCGGCGTTGTTGATCACATCGATCATCTCGTCGAGCTGATCCCCCGGCATCGTCATCTGGGGGAACGCCGCGACCTTCTGGAAGTACCGGAACCACGGCTCCAAGCCGAATTTGACGTCGGCGCGGGCCTGCGCCTCGGTCTCGGCGATATGCATCGGACAGACCAGGCTCCAATTGCTGCGGTCGACCTGCGTGCCGAACGCCGCGGCCCGCTCCTCGACGATGCCCCAGTGATAGGCCAGTGCGTCGAAGCCCTCAACCGTCAACGTCGCACCGATCGAGAGCAGACCGATGCCGTGCTTGCCCGCCAGCCTCGCCCCGGTCGGTGACGCCACCGCCGCCACCGCCAGCGGAATCCGCTCCGCGTAGGGCGCCAGCTGCAGCCGGGCGTCGAACAGCTGGTGGGTGGCGGTCTTGGCGGACACCGTCTCACCGGCCAGCAGCCGCACCACGATGTCGAGGTTGGTCTCGAGCAGTTCGCGGGTGTCGGTGGGCGTCAGCCCGATCATCGCCGAATCGGTGGGCAACGAACCCGGGCCGACGCCGCCGATGATCCGGCCATGGGTCAGATGATCGAGCAGCATCAGGCGGTCGGCCACCCACAGCGGATTGTGGTACGACAGTGAGATCACCCCGGTGCCGAACCGGATTCGGTGCGCGCGTTGGGCGGCTGCGGCGATGAAAACCTCCGGGGAGCTGATGATCTCGCTGCCCGCCGAGTGGTGCTCCCCGATCCACGCCTCATCGAAGCCGAGCGCGTCAAGATGTTCGACGAACTCCAGATCCCGCTGCAACGCCAGCGTCGGGTTGGTGCCGGCACGGTGGAACGGCGCGATGAAGTAGCCGAATCGCAGTTTGGCCATGCCCGAACCCTAGACCGGCCGGCGGGCCCGAGGGGGCGAACGCGGTGATCAGCGTGGCAGCGTCGGCTCACCGCCCGGATTCGGCCACGCGAAGCCCGGCGCGGTGGAACACTGGGCACCGTCCGGGGGGAAGCTACGCTGAACAGGAGCAGAACATGGCCAGCAACGTCGAGCAGGATGTCGCCGCCACGCAGGAGTACTTCGACAGCCCGCGTTTCGAGGGGATCATCCGGCTGTACACGGCGCGTCAGGTCGTTGAGCAGCGCGGCACGATTCCGGCGGACTACATTGTGGCGCGCGAGGCCGCGAAGGCGTTCTACCCCCGACTGCGTGAACTGTTCTCCCAGGGCAAGAGCATCACCACATTCGGCCCCTACTCGCCGGGAATGGCCGTGACGATGAAGCGGACCGGCATCGAAGGCATCTACCTGGGCGGCTGGGCAACCTCGGCGAAAGGCTCCATCACCGAGGACCCCGGCCCCGACCTCGCCAGCTACCCGCTGAGCCAGGTGCCCGAGGAGGCCTCCGGGTTGGTGCGCGCGCTGCTCACCGCCGACCGCAACCAGCAGTATCTGCGACTGCAGATGACCGAGGCGCAGCGCGAGGCCACACCGGCAGTCGACTACCGGCCGTTCATCATCGCCGACGCGGACACCGGGCACGGCGGCGATCCGCACGTACGTAACCTGATCCGCCGGTTCGTCGAAGCCGGTGTTCCCGGCTATCACATCGAGGATCAGCGTCCGGGCACCAAGAAGTGCGGGCATCAGGGCGGCAAGGTGCTGGTGCCCTCCGACGAGCAGATCAAGCGGCTCAACACCGCCCGCTTCCAGCTCGACATCATGGGGGTGCCCGGCATCATCGTGGCACGCACCGACGCCGAGGCGGCCAACCTGATCGAGAGCCGCAGCGACGAACGCGACCAGCCGTTCATCCTCGGCACCACCAACCTGAGAATCCCGTCGTACAAGTCGTGTTTCCTGGCGCTGATGCGCACCTTCTACAACGCCGGGTTCAGCGAACTCAACGGGCACCTGCTGTACGCCCTGCCCGACGCCGAGTACGCCGCCGCCGACACCTGGCTGGAGCAGCAGGGCATCGCCGCGCTGGTTGCCGACGCCGCCAAAGGCCGGCAAAGCGGCGAAAGACGGTCGATCGACGCCATCTTCGACGAGGTCGAGTCGAAGTTCGTCACTGCCTGGCAGGACGACGCCGGGCTGATGACCTACTGCGAAGCCGTTGCCGAAATGCTCGAGTTCGCCGAGCGGGAGGGCGAATCGCGCGATATGACCGCGGCCGAATGGCGCAGCTTCGCCGAGCGTGCCCCACTGTTCACCGCTCGGGAGAAGGCCGCCGCGTTGGGCGCCGACCCGGGTTGGGACTGCGAGCGGGCCAAGACCTCGGAGGGCTACTTCCAGGTGCGTGGCGGCATCCCGTACGCGATCGCCAAGTCGCTGGCCGCGGCACCGTTCGCCGACATCTTGTGGATGGAAACCAAGACCGCCGACCTGGCCGACGCCCGGGAATTCGCCGAAGCCGTCCACGCCGTATATCCCGACCAGATGCTGGCCTACAACCTCTCCCCGTCGTTCAACTGGGACACCACCGGTATGACGGATGACGAAATGCGGGCTTTCCCGGCTGAACTGGGCAAAATGGGCTTCGTCTTCAACTTCATCACCTACGGCGGCCACCAGGTCGACGGCGTGGCCTCCGAGGAATTCGCGACCGCCCTGCAGCAGGACGGCATGCTGGCGCTGGCTCGTCTGCAGCGCAAGATGCGGCTGGTCGAATCCCCCTACCGCACACCGCAAACCCTGGTCGGCGGGCCGCGCAGCGACGCGGCGCTGGCCGCCTCCTCGGGCCGGACGGCCACCACCAAGGCCATGGGGGCCGGCTCCACCCAACACCAGCATCTGGTGCAGACCGAAGTTCCCAAGAAGCTGCTCGAAGAATGGCTGGCGATGTGGGCCGACCACTACCAGATCGGCGAGAAGCTGCGGGTGCAGCTGCGACCGCGGCGGGCCGGCGGGGAGGTGTTGGAACTCGGCATCTTCGGCGAGCGCCCCGGCGGCGAAGAGGAACTGGCCAACGTCGTCGTCGACCCGATCAAAGACCGGCACGGCCGCAGCATCCTGACGGTGCGCGACCAGAACACGTTCGCCGAGGAGTTCCGGCAGAAGCGACTGATCACCCTGCTGCACCTGTGGCTGGTGCACCGCTTCAAGGCCGAGGCGGTCTATTACGTCTCGCCGACCGAGGACAACAAGTACCAGACCGAAAAGATGAAGTCGCAAGGCATCTTCAGCAACGTCAGCCAGGAGGTGGGCGAGGTCATCGTCGCCGACGTGAACGCATCGCGTATCCAGGAACTGCTGGAGCCCGACCGTGCCGCCCTGGGCCGGCTGATCCGCAAAGAGGACTAGCCAGGCCGGTCCGCTATTCCGGCCAGCTGTTGGCCAGGATGACCTCGACGAAATCCTCGCGGGTGAACGCCGGGTCGGTGTGCGCGAGCACGTCGGCGTTGACGGTGCCGAAAGTGCTGCGCGGACGGTGTTTAACGCCTTCGCCGAATGCGTGCAGGATGCGGCGCTTGAAATCAGGGCGCGGGTGTGCGGCGGTGACGGCGGTCAGCACGTCGGCGGGCAGGTCGTCGCGGCCGATGCCGAGCACGTCGGTCTCAACCCCCGCGGTCACCAACGCCACTTCGGGATCCAGGAATTCCGGGACCCCGGGTGTGGTGTGCAGCGCGATCCCCAACCAGACCTTGCGGGCGTCGGCTTGCTCGACGCCGCGCGCAAGCAGAAAGTCGCGGGCCGCATTCGCGCCGTCGACCTCGAATCGCAGGCTGGAGGAGCTGCGATAGCGTTCGGTCAAGCCCAGATCGTGGAACATCGCCCCGACATAGAGGAGCTCCAGGTCCGGTGCCAACCCGCGGCGGCGGCCCTGCAGCGCGCCGAACAGGAACACCCGGCGGGAGTGATGGAACAGCAGGTCGTCTTCGGCCTCACGGATGAACTCGGTGGCGTCGCGCACCAGCGCGGTGTCGGGAATGGCGACCCCGGCAATCGTGTCGAGCACTGCGGTCACGGATCTGGCTCCTTTCGTACCGGCTCCCGCCGTCGAGAACCCGTGACAGCCAGTTTCCTCGGGCAACGGATAACCCGGGGGGTGGCTGATGCGCCGCATTCCGCACAGAATGCGACACGCAACACCGATCCTCCGTGGACGCGCCGCTGATGTCCCAAGTTGTGGGAAAGGTGTCGCATCGACACCGCCACTCGGGCCGGCTTCCAACGAGACACTGAACCGATCGCCGACCACTAGCCGACATCCACGGCGATCGCCGATCACTGACCAAGAGGAGTCCAGGATGACAACTGCACTGTCCGCCAACCGTCGTGTTGTCGACGAGATCCGGTCGTTTCATGCCCCAGCCAGCTTGTTCGACGACCTGCAGATCGTTCTCGTCGATCTGATCGAGCTGCACCTACAGGCCAAGCAAGCGCACTGGAATGTGGTCGGCACGAACTTCCGTGACCTGCACCTGCAGCTAGACAGCATCGTCGACGTCGCGCGGGACGCCAGCGACATCATCGCCGAACGGATGCGCGCCCTGGACGCGGTACCCGACGGACGCTCCGACACGGTGGCCGCGACAACCAGCGTTCCCGCGATTCCGCCGGGCCTGCTCGGGGCCGGCGAGGCGGTGGACACGGTAGCCACCCGGATCTACGCCGTCGTCCACACCATCCGCACGGTGCACGATGACGTTGACGCAGCCGATCCCGCGACCGCCGATCTGCTGCACGCCATCATCGACGACCTGGAGAAAGCGGCGTGGCTGCTCAAGTCGGAAAACGGGACGGCGTAGTCACTTTCACCCGGCTTGGCCGGATTGACCGTGAATCGGCACGAACGGAGGAACGCGATGCGCGTGGTGGTCGCCATGACCGGAGCGACCGGCGCCGCCCTGGGCGTGCGTCTGCTGCAGGTACTCGGCCGGTTGGGAGTTGAGACGCACCTGGTTCTCAGCGACTGGGCACGTGCCACGATCAAGCTCGAGACCGACGTCAGCGTCACGGACGTCAGGGCGCTGGCCACGCACGCTTACAGTGCTCGTGATCTGGCCGCAGCCATCTCCAGTGGCTCGTTCCAAACCGACGGCATGGTCGTGTGCCCGTGCAGCATGAAGACGTTGGCTGCCATTCGGATCGGCTACAGCGACAATCTGATCACCCGCGCGGCCGACGTCACGCTCAAGGAACGCCGCAGGCTGGTGCTGGTCGCGCGGGAGGCCCCGCTGAGCGAGATACATCTGGAGAACATGCACTATCTGGCGCGTGCCGGTGCGGTGATATTTCCTCCGACGATTGCCTACTATTCGCGGCCCAACTCCGTCGATGACGTGACGGACTACGTCGTCGGCCGTGTCATCGATCAACTCGGGATCCAGCACTCGCTCATCGATCGCTGGAAGGAAGCCCAACGACCCATCGACGATGACCGGGCGCAGTCCGACGCCGACGACTGGGCAACCCGACTCGCGGTGACGCCGAACGGGCGATGACCCGACCTATGAGGAGAACGAAATGACCATGGCGACAAGCCCGACCGGGGCTGCAGGCAGCGCTCAGGACACCGGCCCGGATCAGCGCAGCTGGCTGGCCACCCTTGAGGCCGCCGGCCAATTGCGCCGCATCACCGCGGCCGTCGACTGGGACGAGGAGATCGGCGCCATCACCCGCGCAAACCTGTGCCTGGGCGGACCGGCGCTGCTGTTCGAGAACGTCGTCGGGCACGAGAACACCTGGTGCAGGAAGCTTTTGACCTCAGCGATCGGGAGCAGACGGCAGGTGCAGCTGATGCTGGGGTTGCCCGAGGGCACCGACGACTCGGCCACGGTGCGGCACCTTCGAACTGCCTTCAAGAACCCCGTTCCGCCGCAAGTCGTCGAGACCGGCCCGGTCCAAGAGCACGTCATCGAGGGCGACGCCATCAACCTCTGGGAGTTGCCCGTCCCAAAATGGCATGGCGGCGACGGCGGTCGCTACCTCGACACCTTCTGCGGTGTCGTCACCCGGGACGCGGTGACCGGGCGCGACAACATCGGTCTCTACCGAGGGATGATCGTCGACCGCGACAAGATCGCCAAACTTCTGGTGCCCAGCCAAGGTTGGGGCGGGCACATGGCCGAATACAAGCCGGAGCCGATGCCGGTCGCCGTCGTCTACGGATGGCACGATGTGCTGCCGTTCTGCGCCGGCAGCCCGTTCCCGAAGAACGTCTGCGAATGGGACATGATGGGCGCCCTGCTCGGTCGCCCCGTCGACCTGGTGGCCTGCGAATCGGTGCCGCTGCACGTGCCGGCGACCGCGGAGATCGTCGTCGAAGGGTTTATCGATCCCGACCCCGCGACATTCGCCATGGAGGGCCCGTTCGCGGAGTACCCCGGATTCATGGGCGACGCCGCGCCGGCCCCGGTCCTGCGGGTCACTCGCATCACCCATCGTCATGACCCGGTGCTACGCGGCACCCTGGAAGGGATTCGGCCGGGAGCATTCAACGAAGACAGCATCGTCAACTTCGCCCGCTCGGCGATCACCTGGAACGTGCTCGACGATCTCGGCATCGGCGGCATCACCGACGTGTGGATGACGGAGGTCACCAACGGCCAGAACACCCTGGTGCAGATTCAAAAGCGCTACCGAGGCCAGGCCCAGCAGATCGCCGCGGCGCTGTGGGGAACCGGTGGGTCGATGTGGTTCCACAAGAACGTCATGGTCGTCGAGGAGGACATCGATATCCACGACCCGGTGGCGCTGGACTGGGCGATGTCATACCGGGTCAACGCCGGCCGCGGCGACATCGCCTTCTTCGGGCCGGGTCTGGGCTCATCCCTGGACCCGTCTACTCCCCCGGAGCAAAACGACACCAACAGCTACGGCGCCGGCCAGTGGACCCGGGTGCTCATCGACGCCACCCGAAGCTGGGAGGTCGCACCGAGGCCGGAGTGGGGCGGACGCCGCTTTCCGCCCACCGATCGGCTGGCGCCCGAGCTGGAATCCCGCATCGCCGCCCGGTGGAAGGAGTACGGGATCGGCATCCCCTACCTCGACGACCAGCAGCGCGAGCTGCTCACCATGCAACAGCTGGGCACCCGGTTTCCCCAGGTGTAGAGCGGTGTGATGAGACAAATGCGTGGCGCGCCGCGGGTGGTGGCCATCGTCGTGTTCGACGGGGTGAAGCTGCTGGATGCCGCCGGCCCGGCCGAGGTGTTCGCCGAAGCCAATCGGTTCGGCGCGCACTACCAGCTTCGGGTCGCATCGGTCGACGGCAATGCGGTGCGCACCTCGCTCGGACTCCCGTTCGCGGCCACCGACCGCATCTCGTCGCTTGAGTCCGCGGATACCGTGATGGTGGCCGGCGGCGACAACCTGATCGGACGGCCCATCGATCCCGCCCTGGTGGACGCCCTGAAATCGGTGTCGACCCGAACCCGACGCCTCGCCTCGGTGTGCACCGGGTCGTTCATCCTGGCGCAAGCCGGGCTCCTCAGCGGTCGACGCGCGACCACCCACTGGCGGCACACCCGCCGCCTGGCGCGCGCGTTCCCCGACATCGACGTCCAACCGGATGCGATCTTTGTCCGCGACGGCGATGTGTTCACCTCGGCAGGGGTCTCCTCTGGCATCGACCTGGCGCTGTCCATGGTCGAACAGGACTACGGCAGCGCGGTGGCCCGCGAAGTGGCGCGCGCCCTGGTGGTCTATCTGAAGCGGGCCGGCGGCCAGTCGCAGTTCTCGGTTCTGGTTGAGGCCGATGCCCCACCCGGATCCGCGCTGCGGACCGTCCTTGATGCGATCGCAGCCGACCCCAGCGCTGATCACAGCGTGAAAACGCTTGCCGCGCAGGCATCGGTGAGTACCAGACAACTGACACGGCTGTTTCGATCCGAACTGGGCATCTCCCCCGCGCGCTACGTCGAATCGATACGAATCGACGTCGCGCGCGCCGCACTCGACGCGGGGCGCAGTGTGGGCGACACCGCTCGGCTGGCGGGTTTCGGCAGTGCCGAGACACTGAGGCGGATCTTCGTCAATCAGCTGGGCGTGTCCCCCAAGGGCTACCGGGACAGATTCCGGACCGCAGCGCGTGAATCGACCGGCGTTCCGTCACCGTCTTCTCCGACAAGTCTTGACTGATTCCAGAAAAAGGCGTCAGATGGTCGGTGTGTCCTCTGCGGCCGACGGCGCCGCGCGACTGCGTAGCGCGGATCTCCGCGTGACCCGCCCTCGGGTCGCGGTGCTCGAGGCGGTCCACGCCCATCCGCACGCCGACACCGAGACGATCTTCACCGCGGTGCGCGCCACGCTGCCCGAGGTATCCCGTCAGGCGGTGTACGACGTGCTGTCCGCGTTGACCGAAGCCCGGCTGGTGCAACGGATCCAGCCCCGCGGCTCGGTCGCACGCTATGAGGCGCGGGTCGGCGACAACCATCACCACATCGTCTGCCGTTCCTGCGGAGCCATCGCCGACGTCGACTGCGCGGTCGGCGCCGCTCCGTGCCTGACTCCATCCGATGACAATGGCTTCAGTCTCGATGAAGCCGAAGTCATCTATTGGGGCTCGTGCCCCAACTGTTCGGCAGCACAACCCTGATCGACAGCCCTGTTTCACCCGACCCCGAAAGGAAGCACACAATGTCCGAGAGTGAAGCCCCGGCGATCCCCTCCCCGACCCCCGAGGCGCACCGGCCGATGACAAACCGGGACTGGTGGCCGAACCAGCCCGACTTGGGTGTGCTGCGCAAACATTCCGCGACCACCAACCCGCTGGGCAAGGACTTCGACTATGCCGCGCAGTTCGCAACTCTCGACCTGGATGCCCTCCGGCGTGATGTTCGCGAGGTGATGACGACGTCACAGGACTGGTGGCCTGCGGACTACGGCAACTACGGGCCGATGTTCATCCGGATGAGCTGGCACGCCGCCGGCACCTACCGCATCCACGACGGTCGCGGCGGCGGTGGTGAAGGTGCGCAGCGGTTCGCCCCGCTCAACAGTTGGCCCGACAACGTGATCCTGGACAAGGCGCGCCGGCTGTTGTGGCCGGTCAAGCAGAAGTACGGCCAGAAGATCTCCTGGGCGGATTTGCTCGTCTTCGCCGGTAACGAAGCGATGGACGCGATGGGCTTCAAGACGTTCGGGTTCGGTTTCGGGCGCGAGGACATCTGGGAGCCCGACGAGATCTACTGGGGCCCCGAGGACACCTGGCTCGGAGACGAGCGCTACAGCGGCAAACGCGAACTCTCCAACCCGCACGGCGCCACCCAGATGGGGTTGATCTACGTGAACCCCGAAGGCCCCAACGGTAATCCGGATCCGCTGGCCGCCGCCATCGACATCCGAGAGACGTTCGGCCGGATGGCGATGAACGATGTCGAGACGGCCGCGTTGATCGCGGGCGGGCACACCTTCGGCAAGACCCACGGCGCCGGCGATGCCGACCTCGTCGGACCCGAACCCGAGGCTGCTCCGCTCGAACAGCAAGGCCTGGGATGGAAGAGCGCCTACGGCTCGGGCAAGGGCCGCGACGCGATCGGAAGCGGTCTCGAAGTGGTGTGGACGCCGACACCGACCAAGTGGGACAACAGCTTCCTGGAGATCCTCTACGGCTACGAATGGGAGCTGACCAAGAGCCCCGCCGGCGCCTACCAGTGGACCGCCAAGGATGCCGAGCCGGTCATCCCGGACCCGTTCGACAGCTCCGTCAAGCGTCTGCCCACGATGCTGACCACCGACCTGTCGCTGCGGATGGACCCCATCTACGGGCCGATCACCCGCCGCTGGCTCGATCACCCCGAAGAATTCGCGCTGGAGTACGCCAAGGCCTGGTACAAGCTGCTGCACCGCGACATGGGGCCGCTGACTCGTTACCTGGGTCCGTGGGTCGCCGAGCCGCAGCTGTGGCAGGACCCGGTTCCCGACGTCGACCACGCGCTGATCGACGATGGTGACGCCGCTGCGCTCAAGAGCACCATCCTGGGCTCGGGGCTGTCGGTTTCGCAGCTGGCGTCCACCGCGTGGGCATCGGCGGCCAGCTTCCGTGGCACCGACAAACGCGGCGGGGCCAACGGTGCGCGGATTCGCCTCGCCCCGCAGAAGGATTGGGACGTCAACAATCCCGCTGAGCTGGCCAAGGTGCTGCCTGTCCTGGAGAAAATCCAGCAGGACTTCAACGCCGCGCAGTCCGGCGGCAAACGGGTCTCGCTGGCCGACGTGATCGTGCTGGGCGGGTGCGCGGCCGTCGAGGAGGCGGCCCGCAGCGCCGGGCACGACGTCACCGTGCCGTTCGCAGCCGGCCGTACCGACGCCTCCCAGGACGACACCGATGTGGAGTCGTTCGCGGTGCTCGAACCCCGTGCCGACGGGTTCCGCAACTATCTGTCGCCCGGGGAAAAGGTGTCACCGGAAATGCTGCTGGTCGACCGGGCGTTCATGCTGAACCTGACCGCTCCCGAGATGGCGGTGCTGGTTGGTGGAATGCGGGCGCTGGGAACCAATTTCGGCGGAACCCAGCACGGCGTGTTCACCGATCGCCCCGGCGCGCTGACGAACGACTTCTTCGTCAACGTGCTCGACATGGCCTACGAGTGGAAGGCATCGCAGTCCGATGAGAACGTCTACGAGGTGCGCGACCGCGCCGATGGCGGTCTCAAATGGACCGCGACCGCAGTCGACCTGACGTTCGGCTCGAACTCGCAGCTGCGCGCGCTGGCGGAGGTCTACGGCAGCGCGGACGCGCAGCAGAAGTTCGTCACGGACTTCGTCGCGGCGTGGACCAAGGTGATGAACCTGGACCGGTTCGACCTGAGCTGAGGTCTAGGCTGCTACCTTGCGCGCGAGATTGCATCCAGGCACTCAAAGGCCGAG